>JAFGKM010000063.1 GCA_016928555.1 Candidatus Omnitrophota bacterium
GCGTAAGTTTCATCTGTCACGCAGCACCTGAGCGAAACGGCTGCTCCGTCCGCCTTTTAAAAGAGCGGGCCGTATTTTGACAGAACCAATATTTACTTAAGGAGGTTAAAATGGGAAACGGCAGTATGGGTGTCGGCGGAATAGTGATAGTATTTCTGTATCTGACGTTTCTTCTTCTACTCGGGGCGTTTGCAAGCAGGAAGATTAAGTCAGCTTCCGATTATATTGTCGCAGGCAAGAGCATGGGATTCTGGCTTTTCGTTATGCTTATACTCGGATCAACCACAAGCGGCATGACTCTCCTCGGAGTTTCCGGGCTCGGATACATAGGCGGATGGCCTACTTTCTGGGAGCAGATTTTTGTCCCGCTCACCTGTGCGGTCGCAATAATCTTTTACGGCTATAAACTATACGGGGTGTGCAAAAAAAAGGATTTTCTCACGCTTCAGGATTATCTGGCATACAGGTTTGAAAGCCCTAAGGCCGTCAGGGCCATTTCCTCTTTCGCCGTCCTTATTACGTCTCTCATATACCTGGTCGGGCAGTATACCGCCATATCCATAGTTTTAAAGTGGCTTCTGGGAATACCCCAGATTCAGGCATTGCTTGTGGGTGCAATTATAGTTGTCATATATGTTCTTCTCGGCGGGCTTTACGCGGTATCATGGACAACTCTTTTCCAGGGTTTTATCATAGTCTTCGGCGTGCTGGGAATAGCCCCTCTTGTAATAAACGCCGCCGGAGGATTCGGCGCCATAAACAGTACGATGGCCGGCATAGACCCCAATCTCGTACGGCTTTCTTTTCCCCAGCAGCATCCGCCGTATGCCGGGTATGCGTTCGCCACGCCTTTATTCCTCGTATCTTTCTTTTTCCTTCTGGCAATGGGGCTTGGTTCCGCTCCGCACATAGTAAACAATTCTATCGCCGTCAAGGACAGAAAATACTTCAAGTGGGCGCCGCTTGTGGTATTTGTCATGTATCTTGCGGTAATGTACCTTGTGAAGATATCGGGCATGGCGGTGAGAACGCTTGTTGCGTCCGGAGCCGTTGTTCTCGAAAAGCCGGATGATGCTTTTCTTGCCGGCGTCAAATATGCCCTGCCCCATGCCAGCTGGTCGCTGTTTGCGGTTGTAATTCTGGCGGCGGTTATGTCAACCACCGACAGGCTGCTCCTTGTCATAGGCTCATGCTGCGGGTGGGATTTTTATAAACAAATCTTCAGAAAAAACGCATCCGGCGAAAAGGTGACTTTTATCAGCCGCATAGCGGTAATAATATTCGGGCTCATAAGTTTCCTGCTTGCGATAAAGCCTCCCGTTCTTCTTGCCTGGCTCATATGGATGGGGATAGGCGTAATGCTTGCAACGTTTGTCGTACCCATATTATTCGGGCTTTATTGGAAAAGGGCAAACAGGCAGGGTGCGATATGGTCCATGGTTGCCGGCTTTTCAGCGGCGGTCATATTCGGCGCATATGACAAATTTGTAGTTAAGCTGCCGTTTCATTTCAGCTTTTTGGCCTTTTTTATATCGGTGTTTTTTATGATTGTTGTAAGCCTTCTGACAAAAAGGCCTTCGGGAAAACTTATTGAAGAAAGCAAAACTGGCTTTTTTATAAGGGAGGAAGGAGATTGAGAGGAGTATAAATGTTCAGGGATGAGTACCTGGAGACGCTTCCGCAAAAAGAATTGAGGAGTTTTCAGCTTGAGAAACTCAACAGAACTCTGGAAACCGCAAATAAATCCCCGTATTATAAAAAACTGTTCAGGCAGTGCGGACTGAAGCCGCACGCGGATAATTTGCATGAAATCCGGAAATTTCCGTTTACGACGAAAGACGACCTCAGAAAGAGCTATCCCGCCGGCATGGTAACCACGCCTTTTGCAGATATCGTCAGGATGCACGCCTCCTCCGGAACTACGGGGAAATCAACGCTTGTATTCCATACTATGCAGGATATTGAAAACTGGGCAAATCTGGTTGCAAGGGGGCTCTATGCCGCAGGCGTCAGGAAAACGGATATTTTCCAGAACATGATGAGCTACGGGCTTTTTACGGGGGGGCTCGGACTGCATTACGGCGCCGAGAAAATAGGAGCTCTTGTCCTGCCGGTGGGTTCCGGCAACACGCACAAACAGATAGAACTGCTCATTGATTTGAAAGCGACAGTCCTGCACATAACTCCGAGCTACCTTCTCTATCTCGGACACGTAATCGAAGAGGCAAAGATACCACTTTCCAGCTTTTCCTTCAAAATTGCGATACTTGGAGCAGAGCCTCATTCCGAAGCGACGAGAAGGAAACTGGAAAAGATGTTTCATATAAAGGCGTTTAACTGCTACGGCCTTTCGGAAATGAACGGCCCCGGGGTTGCTTTTGAGTGCATTTACAGGAAAGGCCTGCATCTATGGGAAGACAGTTATTACGGGGAGATAATAAATCCCGGGACAGGCGAGGTCCTGCCGGAAGGGGAGGAAGGAGAACTGGTTTTGACGACTCTGCAAAGGGAAGGGATGCCCGTTATCCGCTACCGCACAAAGGATATTACCAGATTTATAAAAGAAAAATGCGGATGCGGCAGGACGCACAGAAGAATTGTCCGCATAAAGGGGCGGACCGACGATATGTTTGTGATTAAGGGAGTTAACGTTTTTCCCTCGCAGATAGAGGCCGTTCTTATGGAAACCCCGGAAGTTGACAAGAATTACAGGATTATCCTTGACAGAAAAGAGGGTCTGGACGTATTGACCGTTGAAATTGAAATAAAAAGGGAGTATTTCAGGGGCGACATCAATCAACTGAGGGCTCTCCAGGGAAGGATGACATCAATGCTCAAAGATGCTATACTTGTTACGCCTGTTGTTGAACTTGTTGAACCCGGCACTCTGC
This sequence comes from Candidatus Omnitrophota bacterium, assembly GCA_016928555.1. Taxonomy (GTDB): domain Bacteria; phylum Ratteibacteria; class UBA8468; order B48-G9; family JAFGKM01; genus JAFGKM01. The sequence goes on from JAFGKM010000063.1 coordinate 2,892, forward strand.
CTCCGTCGACGGGCAAGGCGCAGAGGGTGCTGGACAAAAGGAGGGTGTAGCATGGGCAGGCAGATATCAATATTCGTGGAAAACAAACCGGGCAAGGTCAACAGGATAACCGGAATTCTGGAAAAGGAAAAGATAAATCTGAAGGCCATGACGATAGCCGACAGCGGGACTTTCGGCATTATCAAGCTTATGACGGATGACAACAAGAGAGCTTTTAATGCACTCAGGGAAAAGAAGCTCCTTGTTTCTCTCCAGGACGTCGTCGTCGCCGAGATACCGGACAAGGTGGGAGCTTTTCACCGCATTGCAAAGATTCTTGAGAATGCGAAGATTAACATCGAAGACGCCTACGGGTTTATTGTGAAGGAAGGCGAAAAAGCGGCTCTTATACTCAAGGTTCCGGACACATCAGCGGTAGAAAACATTTTAAAGAAGAAGGGATACAAGATTATAGATAATTTTTGAAATCAAACGACAGGGAGGGGCTATGAAGAGATTAGTGTTGTTTTTAGCATTTATGGGTTTTGCGGTTTCTGTTTTTGCCGAAGGGATGTTTGACGCCGGAGTTTATCTGCGCTTGAGGCAGGAATATTTTGACAACGCCTTTGATTTTAACGATGACAGCGGAATTTTCAAAGATGACAACTACTTCAGAATCAAGGCGAGCCTGTGGGGCAAATTTAATTTTTCCGAAGATGTGAATTTCTTTGTAAAGCTTACGGCCGAACCCAAGATTGCCATATATGATGACGGGGCGATTGCCAAAGGGAATGATGTCTGGGACGATGAAATTTTCTTTGACAACCTTTATCTGGATGTGAGAAACCTCTTCGGCATGCCCGTGGATATTCGGCTTGGAAGACAGGATTTTCTCATGACTCACGGAGAGGGTTTCGTCATAATGGACGGCACTCCGTACGACGGTTCAAGGTCTGTTTATTTTAACGCGGCCAAGGTGACGGTAAGATTCAACGAAAAGAATTCAATTGACCTCATATATGCCGACAATCCGCAGGTGGATGAATATCTTCCCGTGATAAACTGGCAGGACAGGACCGTGGTAAAAACCGATGAAAACGCCTTTATCCTTTACGTTAAGTCAAAAGCCGGAGACAATCTTTCACTGGAGCCGTATTACATATATAAGTTTGAAGACAACCCGGCTGCACCTGCCCGCAAACTGACGCTTAACACGGTAGGGAACAGGGCTGTGTTTGATTTTGACCCGTGGAGGCTGAGAGGCGAGCTTGCCTACCAGTTCGGCGAATATAAGGATAAAAGCGACAGGGAGGCATGGGGCGGATACGTTTACCTGACGAGATTCTTTAAAGAAACAAAACTTTCGCCTTCGGTTGAAGTGGGTTATGCATATCTCTCCGGCGAGAGCGACCCGACTGCGGGTGATGACTCCGGATGGGACCCCGTATTTTCAAAGTGGCCGTGGATAAGCGAACTGTACATCTTCGGCTATGCCATAGAAAGAGGAGAGCCTGCATACTGGACAAATCTTCAGTTATGGAGAATCAAGGCGGACATGAAACTTGCGGATAAAACAGGACTTTCTCTGGCGTACAACTACCTGAAGGCGAACGAAGCTCAGAAGACGGGAGCTCCGTTCTTCGGCACTGGAGATGAACGCGGCCATCTGGCGCATGTGATTCTGACGCAAAAATTCACAAAGAATGTTGACGGACATCTCCACTTTGAATACTTCAAACCCGGGGATTTTTATGCTTCCGATAACAGGGATGATGCGATATTCCTGAGATGGCAGCTGCAGATGAGTTTTTAGCGAAGACTTCGAGTCTTGATTTCCCACGGCCCCTTGCGCGCAGGCGCATTTCATGTGTTTATGTTAAGGAGGATGATTTCATGAAGATTGTGAAAGCAAAACCGTCTGAGTATGACAATATACAGAGGTTTCTTGAAGACGTATTCGGACACGCCTTCAATTATTTCCCGCTTTTCTATCCGAAGGCCTGGAAAAAGGAATATACCGGTTTTAAAAATATTTTTCTTATGAAAGACAAAGACGGAATAACCGCCCTTGTAAGAATTTTCCCTCTCGCAACTGTCCAGAACGGCATTAACATAAATCTTGCCGGCATAGGGGGTGTTTCAACGGCTTACCGGTGCAGGGGCAGGGGGTATATGACAGAGCTCCTGAATCTGTCATTTGCGGAAATGAAAAGACAGAAATTTCCCCTTTCCGTTCTCGGCGGGGACAGGCACAGATACGGTAATTTCGGATATGAAAACGGCGGCAGGGTTGCGGATGCGGTTATATCCGCAAGAAGCCTGCAGAAAGCGGGCATAAAGCCGGTTGGCGCGGAGAGATACAAAGGACATGATAAAAACAATCTTACAGAGATGATAAAGGCGTATAACGCCCGCGCATACAGGACGAAAAGAAGCGCCGATGAGTTTGATGAGGCATTCAGAAGACTCGGGATTGCCGTATATTCCGCAGGAAAAGGGAATAGTTTTGGCTATATTGCGGTTAATGCGACGGAAACAAGGGAACAGGGGGGTGTAAAAAAGGTTCTTGAATTTGCGGGAAACAGTGAAACAATCCTCAGGATTCTGGCTCATTTGAGCGGGAGATTCGGGTTTCCGGCATATTCGCTGAGTTTCCCCGGGTTTTGCGAAATATCCGAAAAAATGCTTGCGTTATCTTCGGAATGGAATGAAGGTTCCGGAATGATGATTAAGATAATAAGCCTCAAGGATACCCTTGAGCAATTTTCAAAACAGAAGGATTTTCTTTTTCCCGAAGGAGAAGAAATAACCTTCACTTTAAGAAACGGCGAATCCGCCGTTATGAACAAACGCGGCGGAAATGTAACCGTGAATAACGGCAGAGGAAAGAATGAACTGGTTTTAAGCGAAACGGAGATGGTCCGCCTTTTATTCGGAGTCTCTTTCCGGGCGCCGTGCGGTACGAATTTGAGAATTGTGCAGATACTGAAACAGTTTCTGCCGTTCAATCTTTATCTGGACTGGCTTGACTGGATATAGGAAAGGGTATATCATAAAAAGAGAGAGCAGAACCTGAATATGCTTTTAAAAATGGGAGGCATATGACGGGCAGAGAAAGAATAATGGCCGTTCTCCGAGGAGGGATGCCGGACAGGGTGCCCGTCTCTCTTTATAAGATAAACCCGTTTGAAAGCGACATTTTCTGGGCAAAGCACAAAAGTTTTGAGAAACTTCTGCAGGCGGCAAAAGAATACCAGGACACCTTCCATCCTTACAGGCCTAAAACAGGATTTTTCTTTTCAGCTCCGGGCAGTATTGAAGTGAAAGCCGAAGAATTTCAGGATACTCCCCTTTCAAGGACCGTGAAACTTTCAGTTGCCACAGGCAAGGGGCATCTGACGAAGTCGGTCAGGACCTCAAACACAAGCATGCACCAGTGGGTTCAAAAGCCCTGGATAGAAAACGAAAGGGACATATCAAAATTTCTGGCGCTTCCCTATACTCCTTTTAATCCCGACCTTTCAGATTATTACCGGATTAACAGTTCTCTTGGAGACAACGGCATAGTTGTCATCGCTTTGCCCGACCCGCTTGCGGTTGTTGCGGAGCTTTTTGCTCCGGGAGACATGCCGCAGTTTATGATGTCCATGCCCAGGGAAATGCACCAGCTTCTTGAGAATATGCAGGAACGGCTCGTAAATCTTTACAGATTCATATCAACGTCTGTTTCAAATACGCTGATAAGGATAAGGGGAGCCGAGTACGGCGTCCCTCCGGAACTGCCCGTTGAATATTTCCGCGATACAAAAAAAGTCTTCTCGGACTTTGTTTTGAAATATGACAGGGAACTTATAGACATCCTGAAAAGAGGAAATAAAAACTTTATCTGCTACCACTGGCACGGGGATATAGAACAGCTGCTTCCGGCGGTGCTCAAACTGGGAATAGACATTCTTGAGCCGGTTGTAAACAGCGTCGGCAGTCCGGCCCAAATCCTGAAAATCAGGAGAATTGCCGGAGAGAAAGTTATTCTTATGGGCGGGCCTTTTGCGGAAGACATGGAATACAGAAGCTCCGGAGAGATAAGTTCCATAGTGAAGGAATCTATAATACAGGGCGGCCGCAGGGGTGCGTTTATCCTGATTCCCTCCAATATTCCGGAGTCCAGCCCCATATCTTCCCAGATGGAAGGCAATTACATTGAATTCCTCAAAGCGGGGGTAACATACGGCAAATACCCAATCGCCTGATAAATCTTTCTGTCAGATTGTACTGCGGTAAATCCTTTCCACAAATTCCATGGTTTTCACGCTGTCTGCAAAATTGGTCTGCGGCTGTTGCTTTGTTTTTATGCAGTTGACAAAATGCAAGTTTTCCTGGTAAAAGCCTGCCCGCTTGAATAATTCACCGCTTCCGGCAAGCTCGGAGGCGTTTAACGCGCATCCTTTTTCTTCTCCGTCTTTGTATATAATTGCCGATTCTTCAGGGTTTATGAATGCGCATATGCCCTTGCCGTGCATCTCCACGCTGTAAATCCGTTTTCCTGAAACCCAGTTTGCTGAAAGTAATCCCACTGCGCCGCTTTCAAATTCAACCATGGCGTAGAAACAGTTGTCGTATCCGGCAAAGCGGCTTTTCACCGAACTTGCGATTTTTTTCGGTTCTCCGGCAATCCACCGGAGTATGTCGACCGAGTGTATAGCATCGCAGGTAAGGATATCTATCGCTCCGTTGTAATAAGGCGGCTTGTCTATATAATTTTTGAAGAAATTTGCCTGGCACTGGAGGGTTCCACCCCGTTCATCAATCATTTTTTTCGCCTCCGTCATGACAGGGGCAAATCTCCTTTGGAATCCGGTCATGGTAAGCGCCTCTTTCTTTTCGGCGATGTTTGCCAGCTGTCTTGTCTGTTCTTTTGTTATTCCGGGCGGTTTCTCTATGAAAATGTTCAACCCGAGGTTCAGGCAGTAAGCCGCTATGTCGTACATATGGTGCGGCGGCATTATTATGTAAACTGCGTCGGGAGAAGTTTTTTCGATAAGCTTTCTGTAATCCGTAAATGTCTGCCCTATATTGTATTTCTTTGCCGTCTGTTCAAGCTTTTCTTCCATTAGGTCGGAAATTCCGACAATCTCCGCATCCGCTATTGAACTGAGCGAAGGGTAATGCACGAGGTTTGCCATGCCTCCCGCGCCTATGAACGCAATCTTTACCTTCCCCATGCTAATCCTCCTTAAAAACATGAAATGTGAAACGACGTTTTCTGTCGTTGCGAGGCGTCTTTTGCCGTGGCAATCTCAACCTTTTCTCCACGTCTCACTTCTCACGCCGCTGTTTTTTCTATACGCTCTATGCTATCCCCGTTACGCCGTCTTATATTCAGTATTTTTTGCCTTTGGTTATTATGTTTTGAATCTTTCGGATGGTGGTTTCAATATTTTTATTTATGAGGCGGAAATCATAATTATTTACAAGAATCTGCCGCTCTTTTCTTGCGGCGTCCATCCTTTTCTTAAACTCTTTTTCCGTGAGCTTGCCCCTGTTTTTGATTCTTTTTTCCTGCTCTCTCAGAGACGGAGGAAGAATGCCTATGAGAACGGCGGAAGGGAAAAGTTTCTTTATGTTCATTCCTCCTTGAGTGTCTACTGTCAGGAGAACCTTGCATCCCCTATGCAGCTTTACCCTGATTTCTTCTTCAGGCGTTCCGTAATAATTCCCGTAAACCTCCGCCCACTCGGCAAATTTTTTATTTTCCGCCATTTTCCTGAACCGGGAGACGCTGATGAAATGATAGTCTATCCCGTTTTTTTCTCCGGGCCTGGGTTTTCTTGTGGTGCATGATATGGTAAGTTCAAGTCCGGGGATTTTTGTGCGCAGTATTTTTCCTATGGTTGTTTTTCCAGTCCCGGAAGGGGCTGAAATAACAAAAATTCTCTTTTTGAGTTTTTTGCGCATTATGTTTCAGGTATAAAAGAAAAATTGTAAAGGATAAAAAAAGGTTAATCTTCGTCAAGTCCCAGCATTCTTCTCCGCCTCGGGTTAAAAGCTCCTTCCGTTTTAATCAAGCGGACGGCTCTTTCCGCCACGTTGTTGAAGCCGCCGCTCTCCATCTGTTTTTCCCATTGAGCAAGAGCTTTATCAACCTCTCCGTTAAGTTCATATGCGTGGGCAAGTACGTTGTCGACATATGAAGGATGGGGGAACTTCGCGGCTTTTTCCAGGTATCGTGCGGCATTCGGGTAATCTTTTGCTTTATGGAAATAAGTCCAGCCGAGTTCAAAATAGATGTCGTACTTCTCCCTGTTGTATGTAATGCCCTTTTTCAGGAAAGCCGTTCCTTTTTGATACCAGAAAAGCTTTTCTTTCGCAATGGCCGCAAGATTTCCGGCTATTTCAACGGCGGGTTGTATTTCAGTGTTTTTCTGCAATTCTTCAAGCGCTGCCTCATAGCCGTCAAGCCTTGCAATAATCCCCGGTATATCTTTTTCCGCCATACCCTGTCCGGTATAAGAATCAAAGCCTTCCATTAATTCAAGAACTTCTTTGGCGATTTTTTCCACGGGCTTAAGTGCGTTTTGCAGTTCCTCGTGAGCATCCCTGAATTCTTTCAGTCCGGTTTCAATTTCACTGCTTTTCCCGCCCACGTTTGCGAATATGTTGTATGTCATGTGCCAGCCGCCTATAGCCCATACCGTGATATACTGGGGCTGGAGCCATGATACCGAATCAAGCAGGGGAAGCATTTTATAATGCTGTCCCTTATGCCAGAAATCCTCAACGTTCAGCCACAGCAGGTCTGCCGCAATGCCTCTGAACCCGCTTAAGACAAGGTTTCCTGCAACCTGTCCGGGCATAAGAAGCAGCCGCCCTTCAAGGTCCTCCAGCGTCCTTCTGTAATCAATCTTGACCTGAAGCAATCCAAGCGGAATATAAAGAAACAGAGCGGCAAGGAGTATTATCAGATTATTTTTTCTGTTCATACTTCCCTCTTGTAAAAGAAATGAATGCCTATCAGAACGGCAATTGCAATATAAATAATTCCGTAAAGGGTTGTCTGCCCGACGTACTGCCAGCTTACGTCAACACCCACGACAATCTTATCCTTTATGTTGAAATTCTCATAATTCGGGATAACATGGTACAGCATGTTTCCGAGTCTTTGCAGAACAACGTTCTCAATTCTTTCCAGCATCTGCGTCCCGTAGGATATCAAATGTCCGATTATATAAAGAAAAAACGAGAAAATCAGGTTGAACGCATCAGTCGCAAATGTTGCCACCGAAAGAGTGATTGAACCTATGAGTATAAGCTCTATAAAAATAAGAAAAATCGTTTTGAAAGTCTGTATGTCCGGCGGGCTTTTTTTGAAGAAAAGAAGCCCGATAAAGAATATGCTCATAAGCGCAACGTTAAGCAGTATTATGAGCGACTGCCCTATAAGTTTTCCGATTATGAAATTGCTTCTTGTGATGGGTTTTGACAGGAGTGTGTAGATTGTGCGTTTTTCTATCTCTCCGGAAACTGCGGCAAGCGCAGTAAAAATCGCAATCAGCGCTCCGAAAAACTCAATGGTGGAAAAACTGACGTCTTTTATCATTTTTAATTCGTCTTCCGCGGCGAGAAACGAGAAAAATCTTGATGCGCCTATTACCACAAGCGCCACAACCAGCAGGATGTAAAAAGTTTTTTTCCTCAAGGATTCGTGAAAGGTGTTCAGCGCTATAGTCCATGCTTTCTTCATTGTTTATCTCCGTTTTTCTGACAAAAACTGCGGTTTTTTTATACGGAAGACTGCAGATTAATCGCATCTTCTTCCGTCTGCCCCGTTTCACTGTCAAATTTCCGAATGGCTTTTACAAAAAGGTCTTCAAGATTTTCGGCTTTATACTCTTCAAGCAGGCTTTCGAGCGTTCCGGTTGTCAGCAGATTGCCTTTATGAAAGATGACTATCCTGGAACAGACCCTTTCGACTTCCGAGAGGAAATGGCTTGACAGCAGTATGGTTTTTCCCGAATCATGCAGTTTTTTCAGCAAATCCCTCGTTTCCTTGCATCCGATAGGGTCAAGGCCTGTGGTCGGCTCGTCCAGAATGAGTATCTTGGGGTCGTTGATAAGGCTTACGGCAAGGCCGATTCTTTCAAGCATCCCTTTTGAGTAATGCTTTAAAGAGAGGTTCTTTGCATTGTTGAGGTTTACAAGTTCGAGCAGGCTGTCAGTGCGTTCTCTTATTATGCCGGGGGGCATATCAAAAAGTTTCCCGTAAAACTTCAGGATTTCGGGTCCGGTGAGATAGTCATAGTAATAAGGATTTTCAGGGAGAAATCCGATATTTTTCTTGGTAACGACCGAATACTGGTTCTGTCCCATTATGGATATCTCGCCTTCCGTGGGGAAAATAATCCCGAGAAGGAGCTTTAAACAGGTTGTTTTGCCCGACCCGTTGGGTCCGAGTATGCCGAAAATCTCTCCCTCCTCTATCGACATGGTTACATTATTCAATGCCGTTACGCTTTTCTTGCTGCTAAGGGTATAGACCTTTGAAAGTTCCCTTGTTTCTATAAGCGCCATTTAATCCTCCCGTGACAATCCTTCCTTTATTGAACTAAAGATTTTTGATGTTAACATATCGCGCCTTATATGTCAAGTTTTATACAGGCTGTCAACCATGAACGAGAGAACGGCGCCTTTTTCCCCGAAAAAGGAGATGTCCTTCTTCATCTTGCCGTAGAGGATGTTCATCCGGTTTTTCAAAACGGCGGCATTTCCTTCCATATCTTCAATATCGTCCCTTATCTGAAATGCCGCCCCGAAGTTTTCTGCAACGGCGTCGATTCTTTTCCTTGCGGTTTTATCGGTGTTTGCGAAGAAAAAAGGGACTGAAAAACAGAGTTGAAAAAGCCTGCCTGTTTTCAGGGCGTCAAGTTCTTCTTTTATACGGCAGGGAATTTTTTTACCCTGAAATATAATGTCGAGGGCCTGTCCGCCCGCCATCCCTTCGGAGCCGACGGCTTCTGCGGCCGCTCTTACCAGAGAGCATCTGCCTGTCTTTGCAATCGTCTCAAAGGCGAGCGTCAAAAGGGCGTCTCCGGCGAGTATTGCGGCTCCTTCCCCGAATTTCTTATGGCATGTCTGCCTGCCCCGCCTGAAATCGTCGTTGTCCATTGACGGCAGGTCGTCGTGGATGAGTGAAAAATTGTGCATGAGCTCAATTCCGCATGCGGCAGGCATTAGCTTTTCTTCTTTTACTCCGAACAGCCTTCCCGTTATTAGAACAATTATGGGGCGCAGTCTTTTGCCTCCCGAAAATACGCTGTATCTCATTGCTTCATGCAGAGTTTTCGGCTCCCTGCCGCGAGGCGTCGGGAGTATTTTGTCCAGATAGGCCTCTGTTTTTATGCGGTATCCTTCAATAATTCTTTTGTAATCGGCAGCCACTTTATTTCCTCTTCCCGTTCAGGTATACTTTCGCCATCCTGGCGCTTCCGAACCCGCAGAGTATTTCCTGCGGCACTGTTTTGACGATATCCGCCATATTTTCAATCTCAAAGTTGTCCCCGAATACCTGCAATGTATCACCCGTTTTTATATTGTGCCCGGTTACATCCGCAAGAGCCTGGTCCATGCATATATTTCCGACAATCCTGATTTTGCACCCATTCCGCGAAAAGTAAAATTTGTTTGAAAGCCGTCTTTTCAGTCCGTCGGCGTATCCTATGCCTGTCGTTGCGATTTTCGTTGACGCTCTTGATGTCTTATAAGTGATTCCATAGCTCAGGTGAGTTCCTTTGGGAACAGTCTTTATGTAATTAACCCGGCAAAACCCTTTTGCCGCACATTCAAGGGGCAATTTCGCGTAAAACTCCTTTTCAGGATAAACCCCGAACATGAGCAGGCCTATCCTTATCATGTCGAAATTCCTGTATGTTTCCGGAAGGTTAAGGATTGCGGATGAGTTTGCGATGTGTTTGACCGGGATATTGCAGGATGAGACGGCACTCAGCGTTTCATTGAACCTCGATATCTGCATTTTTGCGTAAGCTTTGTCTTCCCAGCCGGCAGTGGCGAAATGCGTAAATATTCCTTCAATCTCAATTTCTTTTTCCCCTGCGGCTTTAAGGACGAAATCCCCCGCTGATTCGGGATTGACTCCTATCCTGCCCAGCCCTGTATCTATCTTTATGTGTACGATTGCTTTCTTGCATGTTTTTCTTGCGGCTGACGAGACGGCTTTGAGAAGTTCCCCGTCAAAGAGAGTGATTCTTACATTTCTTGCCACAAGGGTTTCAACGTCTCCGGACAAAACCGGGCCGAGCACCAGCACGGGTTTTTTTATTCCGCAATCCCTCAGAGTTACCGCTTCGGACGTTGTGGCAACGCCGAAAAAATCAACTCTTTTTTCAATCCTGCGTGATACTTCGCACATCCCCATGCCGTAACAGTCTGCTTTAACGCAGGCCATAAACTTCCTGCCCGTGTAATCTTTCATCTTTTCTACGTTTCTTTCTATCTTTTTCAAATCAACCTCAACCCATGCTCTCTTTTCCATAGATATATCCTCACTCTCTGTTTCTTCCGGTTAATTCAAGAATGCCCACGATTATGATGATTATAAAAACCTGCAGGAGGATTATTATCCCGCCGAAAACATTTAAACTGCCCAGCAAAAGTGCCCCTATGCCGGTGCAGAGCGTGAGCAGATATATGAATAAAACAGACTGTTTTGTTGTCATTCCCAGGCCTACCAGTCTGTGGGAAAGATGATTTTTATCAGCCCTGAAGACCGGCAGTTTCCTTTTCTTTCTCATCCAAATTACGGACAGCGTATCAAAAAAGAGAACCGAAAAAATAACAAGAGGCGCGAAAACAGGCAGAAAAGACTGGTGTTCTTCGTAACGGTAAAAGGTAAGCAGAATTGCCGTCGTACCCAGGAAATATCCTATGAAACTGCTTCCGCATTCGCCCATAAATATTTTCGCCGGTGGGAAATTATACCTTAAAAATCCCAGAAGACTGCCGAGAAAAACTGCAAGTATCGTAGCAACGAACAGCTGTCCCATCTGTACGGCGAAGATAAAGAGTATGGAACCGCTTATAAATGCAACTCCGGCGCTTAACCCGTCCATATTGTCCATAAGGTTGAAACTGTTCATCATCAGCAAAAACCACAGGACTGTCATTATGAACGATTGAAACCCGTCAGGCAGGAAGAAGGATACCCGCATTCCGGCCGAGAATATTATGATAACCGCGACAATTTGCAGGATAAGCTTATGAAAGGCTTTCAGGGTTTTTATGTCGTCTATCAATCCGAATGACACAACAACGGCCCCTCCCAGAAGAATTACAATAACCTGTTTAAGCGTACTCTCAATGCCCGGAACGTAGATTTTCAAAAAATCAGGGATTAAGCCGCTTTTTACTATAAGGATGCCTGCGAGTATCGTGAAGAGAAAAGAAAAATATATCCCCAGCCCTCCAAGCAGAGGCGTCGGTTTATGGTGTATTTTTCTTGTGGAAGGGACATCCATAATCTTGAATCTGAGGGCTATTTTACCCGACAGAAAGGTCAATGCCAGGGAGATAATCCCGCTTGCCGCAAAAGCCGCAATGTATACGCGTTCCCACATGGTCAATAATTATATATTAAAGGCAGAAGTACGGCAACAGCCGTTGTGAAGCAACCCCCTGTTAGGAGCGGCTTGTCTAAAAAAATAGTAAAGAAGGAAGAGAATAGAAACCATGATTAAAAAGAAAATCGCAAGCCCGATTATCTTCCCCTTTGGCAAAACAGGGTCTTTGCCGTATTTTTCTTCATAATGAGCGCCGACTATCTCCGCTATCTCTTCGGGGGATTTTCCCTTCAATCTTTCTTTCCACTCTTCACTGTTAATGTCAAAATCTTTCATTTTAAAGCCCTCTTGATTTTCATCCTTTTGTATACTATCATAATACAGCATTTTGTTAAAAGATAAAAGTATTAAAGATAGCATACAGGAAAAACAAAAAAACTAAAGTAACTATACGTTATACGCTAAAAAAAGTAAAGGAGAAAGAGATGAAGAAGGTAAAGATAGGGGTTATCGGAGTCGGAGGGATGGGGTCTTCCCACTGTCTTAGCGCAAAGGAATTGAATGAAACTGAACTTGTCTTTGTTTGCGACATAGACGAGAAGGTTGCCAAAACAAAGAGCAAGGAGTTGGGAGTGCCGTATTTTATGGACTATAAAAAAGCGGTGAAGAGCGGGCTCTGCGATGCGGTGGTTATCGCGACCCCCCACTGGATTCACCCCGAGATAGGTGTGTTTGCTTTCAAAAACGGACTTCATGTTCTTTCCGAAAAGCCGATTGCAGTTACGGTGGCCGATGCGGACAGGATGATTAAGGCGGCCAAGGACAACAAAAGGGTTTTTGCCGTTATGTTTCAGAGGAGGACAACCTCTTTTGTAAAAAAATTGAAAGAGATAGTTAAAAGCGGTGCAATCGGCGAGGTAACGAGAACGCTTTGCGTGGACCCATGGTACCGTGCGCAGTCTTACTACGACAGCGGCACCTGGCGCGCCACATGGGCGGGCGAAGGAGGAGGGGTGTTGGTTAATCAGTCACCCCATACCATAGACCTGTTTACTTATATTGCAGGACTGCCTGTGAAGGTTGAAGCGAAAACCAGGACAAAACTGCATAAGATAGAGGTGGAAGACGATGTTGCCGTTTCTCTTGAATACAAAAACGGCGCATGGGGTTATTTTTACACAAGCACTTGCGAGCCTGCGACTTTCTACATGGAAATTGTTGGAGATAAGGGCAAGGTTATCGCTAATGGAACAGATATAACTCTTTACAGGTATAGTGTGCCTGTTTCCAAATTCACGCACCAGTCAAAAGTTATGTGGGCATCCCTTGACGTGAAGGAAGAAAAGGTCAAGCTTGACAAGGATGTTCCGGGCCATAAGGAAATAATGAGAAATTTTGCAATGGCAATTCATAAAAAAGAGAAACTGATTTCTCCCGGGCAGGAAGGACTTAACGCCGTTGAGTTTTTCAATGCCTGCATCCTTTCCGGAGCCAAAAACAAACCGGTGAAGATACCCGTAAACAGAAGCGAATACAACTCTCTGATGAAAGGCCTGATTAAGACCTCAAAGGTTAAAAAGAACGTCAGAGTCCAGAGGGTCACCGATCCGAAACACGCCAAATAAACGGGAGGTGGCATGGGAACTGTCAGAATCGGAATAATAGGCATGGGCGGGATGGGATATACCCATTGCAAGAATATCGTCTCCATTAAAGAAACGAAACTTACCTGCGTATGCGATAACGAAGAAAAAGTTGCGCGGGAGAAAGGCAGAGAATTCGGGGTTGAATATTTTTCCGATTACAGAGAAATGATGAAAAGCGGGCTCTGCGATGCCGTAATAGTCGTCATCCCCCACTGGTTTCATGCCGATGCCGGCGTTTTTGCCCTTGAGAACGGACTTCACGTCCTTTCCGAAAAGCCCCTATCGGTTACCGTATCCGACGCTGACAGGATGGTTAAGGCGGCAAAACAAAGCGGGAAAGTATTTACCGTTATGCACCAGATGAGAACCGAGCCTATCTTCAGGAAAGCAAAGGAGATTATAAACAGCGGGGCCATCGGAGAAGTTATGAGAACGCTGTGCATAGACCCGTGGTACCGCACGCAGTTTTATTACGACAGCGGCGCTTGGCGCGCAACGTGGAAGGGCGAAGGAGGAGGTGTTTTAATCAATCAGGCGCCGCATACAATAGACCTGTTTATCATGCTCGGAGGTTTTCCCGTAAGGATAAAGGCGAATACAAGAACCCGCCTGCACAAGATAGAGGTTGAAGACGAAGTTGCCGCTCTTCTGGAGTATAAAAACGGGGCATGGGGGTATTACTACGCAACAACATGCGAACTCCCGGAAAGGCAATTCCGCATAGAGATTGTCGGAGACAAGGGAAAACTGATTATCAGGGGATATAACCTCTATCTCTACAGATACAGCGCCCCCGTCTCAAAATATACCTTTGAGGCAAAAGAGATGTGGGCTGGGATAACGGTGGAAAAGGAAGCCCTCAAATTCAAGAGCAATGTCGCCACGGGCGCCGTTGAGATAATAAAGAATTTTGCCGCCGCAATATTGAGGGGAGAGAAACTTCTTGTCAGCGGTGAAGACGGGTTGAGGACGATGGAATTTATAAATGCATGCATACTCTCCGGCAAAAAAAACAAGTCTGTGGATATCCCTGTTGACAGGAAAGAGTATGACAGGCTGATGAATTCTCTCAAAAAGTCTTCAAAACCAAAAAAGAGAGTTGTTGTTCAAAGAGCCACCGACCCGAGGCTGATAAAAAAATAATACCGATTTGAATCCCCCCTTTGCAAAGGGGAGTATGGGGGGATTTGGCATTCTTGCCGCCTCGCTCTTCGGTGAATTCAAATTAACCCGGGGATTGCGTCAATATCAGATTTCCGCCAGCCGAGCATTGAAAGCTTTTCGCGGATATAGTATTTATAGTTTTCATAAGGCACGTCGTGCGGTATGCGGTGGTCTCCGTGAGGGATATATCCGCCGTCTTCAACGACTTTTTCCACCCGTTTCAATTCTTTTATGATTGCTTCCTTGCCCAGCGACAGCTGGTATTTGGCTATGCCGCCGCGAAGAAGTATGTTCCTGCCGTATTCCTTTCTCAACTGTACCGGGTCCGAGCCTCCCTGGACTTCAATGGGGAACATGCAGTTGAGGCCTGCCTCCAGCCACAAAGGCACCAGTTTATTTATATTGCCGTCGCAGTCTGTCCATATCACGTCTATGCCGTGCTGGCGAAGAAGTGTTGTTATCCTTTTAATACGCGGCACGACTATGCTTTTGAACATTGCCGGGCTTATCATGGGTCCGTTGCGGAAACAGATGTCTTCCCATCCGGTTGCGAAATCAAATTCTATCTCCGGCAGTAACTTTTTCAGAGATGTCTCCTGGAGAACGGTAAACGTTTCTATGACATCTTCCACGAGGTCAGGTTGGTCGTAAAGCATCGTTGAAATATGTTCAAAGCCAATCAAATCCCGGGGTCTGCCGTAGAACGAGCCGAAATAAACGCCCACGGGATAATCAGAATTCCGGTAAAGTTCGTTCAGTTTTAACGGGTCGCCCTCAATGCGCCCCGGGGTATCCGGGTTTAAACGCTCCTTAAACCTCTTCCAGTCATCCCACCCGGTTACCGGCATTTTTATAAAATGGGGTATGGAACTTTTACCATCAATATTAACTTCCTGTATCGTGCCGTCGGGAAGCTGTTCGGTTCGCTTTCCGTTTTCTTCCTTCAGTATTTTTGTATCGCCCGTAAATTTGGGCATGGGTCCGTAATCCGGAATAATCTGGTAAGCTTTATCCACGCCGAAATATTCTTCCACGGATGAATCGCCTTCACCCTTTGTGATATTTTGCGGCAGACCTTCTTTATGCCACCGTTCTATGGTTTCATTGACATAGCCGAACTCCCAGTGTATTCCTCTGTCAATACTCTGGAAGTGCATCTGTCTTCTGAACCTTTCTCGCGTTGTCATCGCAGGTTTTGCCGTATCTATAACGCCTTTTTTCATTTTCGTCTCCCCTATAAAAGTCTTTGTATTGTAAAATCCCATCAGCAAAAAGTCAAATCGTTGTGAATTAAATTGACAGAAAGGGGATAAAAGATTTAAAGTAAATGGGTAAGTTCAACCGAAACAGATAAATCATAAATCCCTCACTGGAAAAGAGAGTGGGAAATAAATTTGTAGCGGTGCGATTTATCGCACGGTTTTTAGTGGCATGAATGCCACCGCTACAATGCTCCATCCACTGGTTTTAGACACGGGATAAAGGGGCAATAATGAAAGCGGCGTTTCTGTTGGGTAAGAATAGGGTTGTCATAGAAGATATTCCGGTTCCGGAGATAAAAAAAGATACGGATGTTCTCGTCCGGATAAAAAGCGTCGGCATCTGCGGTTCGGATATACATTACTATCTTGAAGGAAAGATTGGCAGTCAGATTGTTGAAGATAAAATTATACTCGGGCATGAGGCCGCCGGAGAGGTTGTTGATACGGGGAAAGCGGTGACAAGGGTAAAGAAAGGACAGAGAGTAGCCTTGGAGCCGGGCATAAGCTGCGGGGTATGCGAGCATTGTATCGGGGGAAAGCCTAACCTGTGCCCGGACGTCAAATTTTTCGGCACTCCGCCCGTTGACGGCGCTTTGAAAGAATTTGTCGTGATGCCCGAGGAAAATCTTATTTCTCTCCCCGAAGGCCTTGATTATAATGACGGTGTTCTTTCCGAACCTCTCGCAATCGGTCTTTACGGCGTTAAACTAAGCGGGTTTTCCGTCGGAGAGGATGTTGCGATTATAGGCGCCGGCCCCATAGGCCTTTCAGTTCTGTTTTCCGTTAAACTTGGCGGCGCGAAAAGGATATTTGTCAGCGATCTTCTGCCTTACAGACTTGAAATGGCGAAAAAGCTCGGTGCAGACAGGGTTGTGGACGCAAGACGGGAGAAGATAGAAAATATTGTAAGAGCGGAAACCGGCGGCAGGGGCGTTGATATCGGATATGAAGCGGCAGGCAAAGGGGAAACATTCAGGCAGAGCACGGAAGTTGCAAGGATAGGCGGCAGGACGGTTATTTACGGCATCCCTGAAGACGACAGGATGGAGTTTGATGCCCACAGCGTCCGCAGAAAAGAACTCAGGATTATAAATGTCAGAAGGTCTGCGCATGCGGCTAAACTTGCCCTTGAACTCATAGCGGAAAGGCGTCTGCCTTTTTCTTCACTTATTACGCATGAATTTCCGCTTGAACGGATAGAAGAGGCGCTGAAGATGGCGGCGGAATACAGAGACGGCATAATAAAAGCCGTCATAAAGCTGTAGCGGTGCGATTTATCGCACATATTTGAAGGAGATTCCTATGATGAATTTCTTGGATTGCAAGACATTCGGTGTCGCATTTCTGGCCATTATCGTTGCGGAGCTTGCCGATAAGACACAATTGATAGGCGTTACCCTGTCGGCAAAATCGGGAAGGCCCTTTTCCGTGTGGCTTGGTTCCGTTGCCGCCTATATGATTATAACCGTAATAACCGTTGTTATAGGCGCTGTGCTGGCTAAATATATAAAGCCGGAAATAATAAAATATACCGGCGCAGTTATATTCATAGTTATGGGGATTCTCATACTTCTGGATAAAATATAGTTGAAATTGAGGGGGATTGAGAAAAAATGGAAAAAGTAAAAATAGGGTTTGTTGGTACGGGGCAGGTGGCGTACAGGCATTTAAAAGAATTTGATTCTATGAAAAATGTTGAAGTCACGGCGGTTTTTGACCCCAAACCGGAGAATGTTGAAAAATTCATATCCCAGGCTCCGGCCGGCGGAATCGCCACTTATGAAAACTTTGAGGAATTGATAAAAAAAAGCGGTGTGGACGGGGTTGTCATCTGTTCTCCCCATGCCTTTCATCTGCCTCAGATGAGATTTGCCATGGATAACGGGGTTAATGTTATGGTGGAAAAACCTGCGGTGGTTACCCATGAGGATTATCTTGAATTAAGAGATGTTGTTGAACGTACGGGAGGAACGCTGGTAGTCGGTTATCAGAGGCATTATATGCCGCTGGTTATCGGCGCAAAGAAACTCATAGAGGAAGGCAGTATCGGCGATATATTTTTTATTTCCGGTTTTCTTGCGCAGGACTGGGTCGCAGTGGTTAAAAAGGCCGGCAGAATCTGGAGGCTGGATCCGGAGTTGAGCGGAAGAGGGCAGTTGACAGATTCAGGCAGTCATTTTACGGCAATGCTTTTTTTCCTTACGGGTATGACGGCAGAGGAGGTGGGCGCTTTTATTGATTTCCACGGAGAAAAAGTGGATGTGAACACTGCCTTTATAGTCAAGTTCAAGGAGAAAGCGGCGGGGAATTTCGGCATACTCGGCGTTACCGCTTCATACGGAGAATATTTAATGCTGTGGGGTAAAAAAGGTCTGATAAAACTCAGCCTTTCTGAAAACTCTTATGTTCAGTTCAACGGTGAAGAGAAAACAAGGGAGATACCGCAGGCGGAACCTGAAGCGAAATCACCTGCGGATGATTTTGTGAAGTGCATTCTTAACAAAAAGAAACCGGCAACGTCTTTGTCAGTTATAGAAAAGGTTGCCCTCTTGTCCGATAAGATATATGAAGCGTACAATTCGGGAACAATAGCGAAGGTTTAGCCGCGCAGCCAAAGGGAAGGGTTGGTATGGCAAAACGATTGCGCATCAACTTTTCATAAATGGGAGACGAAGATGGTTAAAGCGGATATTTCAGGGAAAAGAGGGATAGTTACGGGAGCCGCCTCGGGCATAGGCAAAGCGGTTGCTTCAAAACTTGCGGAGGCGGGCGCAGAGGTTGTAATCACCGACATCAATGAAGAGCAGGGCATTAAGACTGCAGATGAATTGAGAAAAAAGCACAAAATCGGAGAAAAAGGAATAACTTTTATAAAGACCGACGTTTCCATGAAATCCGAAGTTAATGAGATGATAAAACAGGTAAAAGAGAAATACGGGAAGGTGGATTTTCTTGTGAACAACGCGGGCATACTCATTCCACGCCTTCTCGTGGATCCGGCAGGCAAAGAGGAGATAACCGAGGAGATTTTTGACAAGATGACGGCAATAAACCAGAAAGGCGCGTTTCTTTGCGCCCAGGCCGCCGCAAGAGAGATGATAAAAGACGGCATAAAAGGCGTTATTATAAACGTTACGTCGGAAAGCGGACTGGAGGGTTCTGCCGGACAGAGCATATATGCTTCAACCAAGGCGGCGCTTTATTCCTTCACGCGCAGTTGGGCAAAGGAACTCGGGAAGTACGGTATAAGGGTTGCAGGGGTTGCTCCGGGGATTCTTGAAGCCACTGCTTTAAGAAGCCCTGAGTATGAAAGGGCGCTGGCTTATACGCGCGGGATAACCGTAGAAAAATTAAGGCAGTCCTATGAGGAAGTTTCAATCCCCCTGGGCAGAGCAGGGACTCTTGAGGAGGTTGCGAACGTCGTGATTTTCCTTATATCCGAACTTGCGTCTTATATTACAGGAACTGTTATAAACATCTCAGGCGGCAAGTCGCGGGCATAAGACTTTATAAATTATTACTGAGATTTCAGCCATTCCGCCCATTTTACGAAATCATCTCCGAATTCCATGCCTGAAATTTTATTCAGGGCGGATGCCAGATTTTTCTTCATGTGCTCGTTTATGGAGATATACGGATGGCTGTTTTCCAGAAGCGGCAGGATATACTGCAGTGACGGCCTGCCTATCTGTGAGAGCGCTTTTGATGCTTCCTGTCCGGGGGTTGTCCACGTTCCCTCGCCGTTGTACCTGCACCATACCGGCAGGTTGTCGTCCAGCATCCGGAGAAGGAAAGGCACCGATTTATCGGCCTTTTCCCCGAGTTTCCCCAGTTTGAACGCGGCTTCCGCCCGCTCCGTGGCTCTAACCGAGAAGGTGCTGTCCACCAGTGTTTTGACTTCCGGAGGGATATAGGTCTCTTTGCCCGTGGATTCTGAAGAAAATAATGCGGTTGAGAAGAACAGCATTGTCAATAAAAAGAGATGTGTTTTGTTCATAATTCGGAATTATACAATATTTTTTACAACATGTAAACAGCAGCAAAATTCTACTATGGGAAAAATGCAGTTTTGCAAAAAGAAATGTTTACTTTCGGCGGTTTTGGTGTTAAAATAATATACGATGAACAGGATAAAGTATATCTGTCTGATATTTCTCGCGGGGACTAACGCATTGCTTTACGGCACTGCCGATTATTCCATAATACTTGAGAGGAATATCTTTTCCCAGCCGCCTCCTCCGAAGCCGGAAATAAAAGAGACGCCCATAATAAAACCGCCTCCAGTTCCCGCTTTGAGTTCAATGGTTGACCTGACAGGCATTATCTATTTCTCCGAGGGAGATTCCTTTGCGGTTCTCAATCTCAAGAGGAGAAACGAAGAGGTTGTTTACAAGGCGGGAGATGTTATTGAGAGCGCCGAGATAATAAAGGTTGAAGAAAACAGCGTTACCTTCATGTATGACGGGAAAGAGGAAAAGCTCTATCTCAAACAGGACGCCGGAAATGCAGGGCTTGTTGAAGTTTCTCCCGGAGTTACAGCCATGGTTGATGAAGGGAAAAACGAAGACGGCACTCCTAAAATTATCAATCCTTCAGCCGGCGAGATGCCGACATTTGCAGACCCTGTTTCCGTTGACTTCAGCAAGACGCTTGCAGACTTGAGGAATGACAAAGACCTGATGAAAAACCTGAATGTCGCCCCGGATGTCAAAAACGGAAAGATAGAGGGGTTCCGAATGAACAATATCCCTCCCGGAAGCCTGCCCTATGCATACGGACTGCGGGACGGAGATGTACTGCGCAGTGTTAACGGCGTTTTTATAGACAGCGTTGCGAAGGGTTTTTCCGTTTACAACCAGATTGTCAAGGATAAAACCGAGGTTGTCACCGTTGAGGTTTTGAGGAACAACTCTCCCCTTGTTTTTACGTTCAGGCTTAAATAAGAAATTCTCTCCGCGGGCAAAATTCAAATGAAAGAAGCGATTTTGTGGGAATCTTTGCAGGATGCGAGGGTAAAGTGCCGTTTATGCAATCACTTCTGCCTTATTAAAGAAGGCGGTACGGGCATATGCGGCGTAAGGGTAAACAGAAAGGGGAAGCTCTTTTCTCTCGCTTACGGGAACCTCATTGCGCAAAACGCCGACCCAATAGAAAAAAAGCCCTTATTCCATTTTCTACCCGGGACTCTCTCATACTCCGTTGCTTCGGCAGGATGTAATTTTTCCTGCCCGTTCTGCCAGAATTATTCCATATCACAGCTGTCCGGTGAAGAGATAGTTCCGGAAATCACGGATGCCGTTACTCCTGAAGACGTTGTTTCATCCGCGTTAAATTCCGGCTGTAAGTCAATCGCCTACACATACACGGAACCTACGGTTTTCTTTGAATTTGCCCTGGAAACTTCAAAAACGGCCCGCGCCGCAGGGCTTAAAAACGTCTTTGTCACCAACGGCTACATGAGCAGGGAAGCGCTGGAGATGATTTCTCCTTACCTTGATGCGGCTAACGTTGATTTGAAAGGCGGCGAGGTGTTTTATAAAAAACTCTGCGGGGCAAAAAGGCCGCCGGTAATTGAAAACATAGGATTGATGCGTGAACTCGGAATATGGGTTGAGGTTACGACTCTCTTAATCCCGGAATACAATGATTCCAAAGAGCAGGTCAGGGAGATTGCAAAGATAATAAAGAATATAGACCCCGCCATCCCCTGGCACATAAGCAGGTTTTTCCCCGTATATAAGATGAGCGGGCATTATCCCACTCCCAACGGGAAAATAGCGGCTGCCAGAGATGCCGGGTTTAAAGAGGGGCTTCGTTACGTTTATACGGGCAATATGCCGGGTGACGGCGGTGAGAATACATACTGCCATTCCTGCAAGGCTCTTCTTATCAGGCGTTTCGGATACACAATATCGGAAAATCATATAAAAAACGGCAGATGCGGCTCCTGCGGGGCGGAAATAGACGGAGTTTTTGAATGAGCGGCACAAATCAGATACGCGGTTTGAGCGGAATATAGCAATTCAGCGTTTCTCCCCGGATGATTTCCCATAAGCTTTCTTCGTCCCCGGCCTCAAGCAGTTTTGTCTTCACTCCCTCTTTTTTCATGATGTCCAGAAGAACCTTAACTATATCTTCCTGTATCATGGGATAATTATAGGGGACAAGCAGTAAAAACACGAAATGGATTTCTTCGCCGGATTCTTCCCACGGGATGCCTTTGGGAATTCTTCCCATGACAATCATCGGCTGGCGCAGTAAAAGAATTTCCCCCGCAAAAAATGCGGCGCCTTCTTTAATGCTTTCCTCTTTCAGGTAACTGCATTCAACCACCGGAGTGCACAAAATTTTAGCGTTCGGCAACGACTCGTGTTCGGCTCCTGTTTCGCACAACTGCTCAAGTATTGTTTCCTTGTCCGGGCCGTACATGCTTGGTAAAATGTTTCTCCGGGAAAAAGCATCAAACAGCAGCATCCTTTTTTTGCGCAGAAGAGCGGAGCTCATCCACGGTCCGAGTATCACCGAAGATATAATAGCGCCTGCGAGGATTGCCACAAATACAGGGTTGCTGATGAATCCCAACTGCAATGCAATAATGGCGACCACTATCTGCATTTCGCCTCCCGGCGTATGGGCGACGGCGATAAGATTGTAGTTTTCCCTGTTCTGGCGCGTAAGGAAACATCCCGACCATGCGCCTACGTACCTGCCCGCTATCCCTATGGAAGATATCATGAGAACAAGCGGGAAATTGAAGTTTGAAATAAAATCTATCTTCAACCCGATGCTTGCAAAGAAGATGGGGACAAAGATGGCATGCACCATTTCTGAAAACAACTGCCTTGTTCTTGAGGGAAGGCTTTTTGCTTCTCCGACTATGATGCCGGCAATGAAAAACCCGAAGAGGGCATGTATTCCTATCGCCAGCGTCACCGCCCCGCATAAAAAACCGAGCAGGGCTATGAAAGTTATGGAGAAGCCGGGTTCGGGGTAGCCCTTTTTGTGAATAAAAGAGAGAGCTATGTGGGAAGCTTTTCTTCCCCATGTCAGGCATATGTAAGAAAAAACGAGGGTGCCGGATACGATGTAAAAAACCCGTGCCGCGTCCGGACTTGCCTGGTTTACCAGGCCTATTATGAGGGTGAAAATTACCCATCCTATGAGGTCGTTGATTGAAAGGGCGCTCATGATAAGCGAACCCGTGTTTGTCTTGTAAATATTCAGGTCATGGAGGACTCTCGCCGTCACAGGCAGTGCGCTTATCGTCATCACTGTGGCGATAAAGAGCGCAAAAAGAAATCTCTGCGACGGATCGGACAGGAAATGAGAAGGTATGAAATATGCAGGTATGAATGCTATTGCCATGGGGATGAAAACATCTGCAAGCGCTATCTTTGTGGCTTCTACCCTCTGTCTCCACACGGCGGAAAATTCCATTTCCATCCCCGTTTTGAGCAGGAAGAACAGTATTCCCAGCCATGCCACGGTATCCAGCATGGTGTATTGCAGGGACGACTGGGGGAAGACGGCTGAAAAGGCCGAGGGAGATATCCTGCCGAAGATAGTAGGCCCCAGCAGTATCCCTACGAGAATTTCCGCAGTAATGGGAGGCTGTTTTATCCTTCTGAAAAGTTCCCCGAGCAGTCTCGCAGAAGATAAAAGCAGGGTTATCTGGACAAGAAATACCAGAATCTGAGAGTTTGTCAGGTCCCCCATCTTTTACCTCCGGGCATTTTTGACATTTGTTAATTTTACGGTAAACTGTCTTTCTTATCAAGTCTAAAGGGGTCTTTAATATCGCAGATATTGTTGCAGGGCGGCGTAAATTTGCAGTACAAATAGACAGTGAGGACATAAGGGGCAA
>JAFGKM010000007.1 GCA_016928555.1 Candidatus Omnitrophota bacterium
GCTCCCGGCCCGCCTCCTCCGTGGGGCGCTGCAAAAGTCTTGTGGAGGTTGAGGTGGACGATGTCAAAACCCACGTCGCCGGGGCGCAGTTTGCCCAGTATGGCGTTCAGATTTGCTCCGTCATAATACATAAGGGCGTCCACGGAATGCCCCAGGCCGCAGATTTCCTTTATCGCCGGATTGAATATCCCCGCAGTGTTGGGGCAGGTAAGCATTACGCCCGCAACCTCGCCGTTCAGGTGCTTTTTATACTCGTTTATATCCATTACGCCATTGCTGTCCGAGGGTATGACTATAACTTCGTAACCGGCGATTGCCGCACTCGCCGGGTTGGTGCCGTGCGAAGAGTCGGGGACAAGGATATATTTCTTTTTGCTGCCCTTTGCCCTGTGGTATGCGGCGATAATCATAGTCCCTGTCAGTTCTCCGTGCGCTCCTGCGAGAGGCTGCATGGTAAAGCCGTCCATGCCCGTGATTTCGCAGAGCAGTTTTTCCATGCGGTAGAGAAGCTCAAGGGCGCCCTGCGTGAGAATCCCCCCGCCGGAAAGCTGGGGAAGGAGCGGGTGGAGCTCCTGGAAGCCGTACAGACCCGCAGCTTTCTCCGTAAACTTGGGATTGTATTTCATAGTGCAGGAACCGAGGGGATAAAAGTTGGTGTCCACGCAGAAGTTGCGGTTGGCGAGAGCCGTAAAATGCCTTACAACGTCAAGCTCGGAAACCTCGGGCAGGTCCGGCGCATTTTTCCTTTTCAGGTTTTCGGGTATGGAGCAGGAAACTGGCACGTCGGAACGCTGTATCTTGAACCCACTCCTGCCTTTTTTCCCTTTATCAAAAATCAGCCGCATAGCGCCGCCTCCATGCTTTCCGCAAATTTAGCTATCTCTTCCTTTGTCCGCTGTTCGGTAACCGCTACAAGGAGATATTTGTCCATGCCCTTGTAGTATCTGCCTAAAGGGAATCCGGGCGCAAACCCCTTGGCAATCATCCTGTTGACCACGCCGTCGGCGTTTTCCGGAAGGAGAACGGGAAACTCGTTAAATGTCGGAGCGTCCCTGAACACCTTGACGCCGGGTATCTGCTCCAGCCGCCGGCGTGCAAACTCCGCCTTGTCAAGGTTTACTTGGGCCAGCTCTCTCAACCCCTCTCTGCCGAGGAGTGAAAGATATACCAGCGCGCGCAGTGCGCAGAGGGCCTCGTTGGAACAGATGTTGGAGGTTGCCTTTTCCCTTCTTATGTGCTGTTCGCGCGCCTGAAGCGTCATCACATAGCTGTCTCTTCCTTTTTTGTCAACGGTCTTTCCTATGATTCTGCCGGGCATCTTTCTCACAAACTCTTTTCTTGACGCCATAAACCCGAGGTACGGCCCGCCGAAGGAAAGAGGTATTCCCAAACTCTGCCCTTCGCCCACGGCAATGTCCACGCCCGTCTCTCCCGGCGTCTTCAACAGCCCCAGCGAAACAGGGTATACCGACTCAATGACTATAATCTCCTTCTTGTGCGCGTACTCCACGATATCCGAGTAGTCGTCTATGCGTCCGAAGAAATTCGGATTCTGGAGTATTACCGCGGAGGTTTTGTCGTCCAGCTCGCGGAACAGGCTTTCCCTGTCCAAACCGAATTTTTTCACGGGTATTTTTACGGATTCAAGGGATAGGTTTGAGATGTAGCACTGTATCATCGTCCAGTAGATAAGGTTGACGCCGGAATCCACAACTATCTTTTTCCTGCCGTTGAGCCGCACCGCCATCATGCAAGCTTCATACAGCGCCGTGCCTCCGTCATACAGGGATGCATTGGCAACATCCATCTCCGTCAGATTGCATACAGCCGTCTGGTACTCGTATATAGCCTGAAGCCAGCCCTGGGAAACCTCCGGCTGGTACGGCGTGTAGGCGGTGTAAAATTCGGGAAGACTCGTGATTGCATCCACCGCTGAAGGTATATAGTGGCTGTAAAAACCCGCCCCGATGAAGTTTATCAGAGACGTTGAGTTCCTCGCAGCCAGCAGGCGCAGGTGCTTTACAACCTCGGGCTCGGACTTCCCCGCAGGGATGTCAAATGATGCAGGTTTGAGGGATTCGGGGATAACGGCAAACAGCTCGCCAACGGATTTCACTCCGATTGCCGAAAGCATCTCCCTGATTTCTTCTTCCGTGTGCGGCGCGTAGTTCATTTTAATACCCCCCTCATCCTAACCTTCTCCCCATAGGGTAGAAGGAAGAAAGAGGATAATTTTAAAGGGTTTTGACGTATTCCTCGTACTGCTCTGCCGTCATAAGATTCTTTTTCTCTTCTTCCTTGTCCTCTATATCAAGCTTGACAAGCCAACCGTCGCCGTAAGGCGAACTGTTCAGGGTCTCCGGAGATTCCGCGAGTTTCCCGTTGACTGACGATATCTTTCCCGAGAGCGGGCTGAATATGTCGGATGCCGTCTTAACGGATTCAACCGTACCGAGGCGCTCAAACTGGGCAACGTCCGTTCCCGGCTTTGAGAGCTCCGCGAAGGTTATGTCGCCGAGCGTATGTACCGCGTACTCTGTAATTCCGACCGTTGCCTTCGCTCCCTCTATTTTAACCCATTCGTGCTCTTTTGAGTATAAAAGCCCTTTTCTAACTTCCATTGGTTTCTCCTGTATTTTATATTTGTGTACGTAAATGCTTTGGTAGCCGCAGGTCTTCAGCCTGCGTACCTTGTGCGTTTTGATACATGCGCAACCTAAAGAGTTGCGGCTACCGGTTTCCCAACTCCTTTAGTTTTTACCGCAAGAAGTTTTCACCATTGCAAAGAGCTGTTTTTTTGTTATAACCGAGCAGTCAATCTTTGCGCCGCCCTCTGTACCGGTTGAAACGCGGGCACCGCCCGAATCAACTCCTGCATTTACGTATGCAATCCCTATGCCTCTCTGCAGGGACGGCGAAAATGAACCGCTTGTAACGACGCCTGCCGCCGCCCCTCCTATGAAAACATCATGGCCGTGCCTCGGAGACTGCCGCGAAGAGGAAAGCAGGAAAACAATCTTTTTCTCAGGCTGTTTCGCTTCAAGCGCCTTTCTGCCCGTGAAATCGTGCGAGAAATCCACGAATTTTTTCATGCCCGCCTCAAGAGGCGTTGTATCCTCGTCCATGTCCTGGCCGTAAAGGGGAAGCCCCGCTTCAAGGCGGAGAGTATCTCTCGCGCCCAGTCCGGCGGGCTTCACGCGGCCGTCGCGCAAAAGGGACTCCCACACCTCTTCGGTCTTTTCCCTTTTTGTGTACAGTTCATACCCTCTTTCGCCCGTGTATCCGCTGTAACTGATGATACAGCCGCTTCCCATGACGCTGTAACTGCCGAAGCCATAAAAAGAAAGTCCGGAAAGGTCTGTTCCAAGGACATCCCGTAAGACATCTGCCGATAGAGGTCCCTGAACGTCAATCTTGTCCATAAACGTATCTGCGTCGGTCAGTTCGGCCTTTGCGAGCCGCGAGGAAATCCATTCAATGTCTTTTTCCTTTGTGCCTGCGTTTGCCACAAGCATATACTCTTCCGGGGAAACGGCATATACGACGGCATCGTCCACTACGCCGCCTTTTTCGTTCAGGATGAAACAGTAGCGGCACCTGCCTTCAGACAGATTCTTTACGTCCGCCGTCACTATACCGCCGAGTTCGGACGCCGCTTCTTTCCCTTTGAGGATAAACTTGGCCATGTGAGACGTGTCAAAGATTGAACAGCTCTCTCTGCACCAGAGGTGCTCCTTGACGATGCCCTCGTACTGCAGGGGCATCAGAAAACCCCCGAAATCAACAAAGCGCGCCCCTGCCCTCTCGTGGGCATTGTACAGAGATGTTTTTTTCATCGCAAGGCCAATTTGCAGCGAAACAATTTTCGTAATAAAATAACACATTTTAACCGGCGATGCAAAACTGTATGGAATTGATTCAGGAAAATCCCCCCATACCCCCCTTTTTCAAAGGGGGGATGCAAAAGTTCCCTCCTTTAGCAAAGGAGGGTTAGGGTGGATTTAAAGCAACCAAGGGAAAGATGAGGAAATTATTCGGATTGATTGGGGAGAGGTGGAGAAGAAGCGATAAAACAAAACCCCTCACGATTAACGAGATACAAAGAAGAGTTCGGGGTAAAGGCGGGTATAAGGAAGTTCTCGTGCTGTCTTTCCCTCTCATACTCAGCACAAGCACATGGGCGATACAGCACTTTGTTGACAGGATGTTTTTGTCCTGGTATTCAGCCGAGGCAATAGCCGCCTCAATGCCAGCGGGTATGCTCAACTTTACGGTCATGAGCCTTTTCATCGGCACCGCCTCTTTTGCCGGCACATTCGTGGCGCAGTATTACGGCGCCGGGCGGTTTGACAGGATAGGGAAGATTGTATGGCAGGGATTTTACGTGGGGCTGGCAGGCGGGCTGGTCCATCTTTTCCTTATTCCTTTCGCAGGGTACATCTTCAATTTCGCAGGCCACGCTCCGGAGATACGAGTTTATGAAATCATATATTTCAGGATACTGTGTCTCGGGGCAGTTCCCGCCATAGCGGCTTCGTCCTTCTCCGGCTTTTTCTCCGGGAGGGGAAGGCCGTGGCCGGTCATGTGGATAAGTTTTCTGCAGACGGCGGTAAACCTTGTTTTGGACTACTGCATGATTTTCGGCAGGTGGGGATTTCCAGAAATGGGCATAGCGGGTGCGGCCTCGGCAACCGTTATTTCCGCATTTTTTGCATTTGCGGTTTATGCGCTTATGTTAAGGAACCGGGAGTTTCACAAATTCTTCGGAGCACCCGGCGTTAAAAAGCTTGATACAATACTTTTCGGGCGGCTCATGCACTTCGGACTGCCCAACGGAATCCAGTTTTTCATTGACACGGCGGGATTTGCGATATTTATCATGCTGATGGGGCGGCTGGGAATCCTTGAGCTTGCGGCAAGCAACATCGCTTTTAACATCAACACACTCGCCTTTATGCCAATGATAGGAGTAGGCATTGCGGTCAGCATCCTCGTGGGACAGAACCTAGGCAGAAACGATGCGGATACGGCGGAGAGAAGCGTTTACTCGGGTTTTCACCTCACGTTTATTTATATGGCCGCCATTGCATTCCTGTATGTTGCAGTTCCGGACATCTTCATCAGGCCGTTCGCTCCGAGAATATACCCGGGCGACTTTGAAAATATACACCGGATGGCTATCGTACTGCTAAGGTTCATCGCATTCTACTGCCTGTTTGACACGATGAATATCATATTTCTTTCGGCGCTCAGGGGAGCCGGGGATACCCGGTACACGATGAAGATGATTATTATCGCATCGGTCTTTGTGCTTATCATCCCGGCTTACATTGTAATAGTACTGCTTAAGCTCAACATATATTCAGCATGGTTTGTGGCAACTGCGTATGTGACAATACTGGGATTTTCGTTTCTTGTCCGGTTTATGAAGGGGAAGTGGAAGCACATGCGTGTGATAGAACATATGCCTGTTGAAGACAATCTGTAGATATAATCCGCTGCAAGGATGAGTTTGCCGCGCCCCAAGAGCAGGGCTCGCAACGACCAGCAAAAAAAAGACGCAGGCTGAAGATCCTCCACTGAAACTCTGGCGGACTGGCGCCTGCGGGCTACCGGTTTAAGAGAAGGAGGCGGGCAAAGACATAGAGCGGCATTAGCGCCGCCCTTGTGAAAACTCTCAGGTTTTTGTGGCGGGCTATCACCGCCGCATACCTCGGACTGTGCCTGTAGTACCATCTCACAAAAACCCTTCCCGGCCTGTTTGTCAGCAGGCGCGTATCCCTGAATTCCCTGAAAACGCTCACATGGCGCTCAATCGGAGAGCCGAATGCCGCAGTCGCTATAAAACACCCTCCTCCTCCGCCGCCTCCTCCGCCGCTTGCAGGAGCAGATTCGGTTGTGAACTGAACTGCATCAGACCACTCGCTCCAGTCATTCTCGCTGTCCTGATAGCGAACGCGCCAGTAATATTCTGTGCCGTATGAAAGAACGCCGCCGTCAACCGTTGTCTCTGAAAGAGGCCCGGTTGTTTCATCCCATGCAAGAGAGATAAAACCGCTGTTCGTTGAAACCTGCCACCGGCTTGCCTTGTGCGCATTGTTGTCAATATCCACAAAAGCCGTCGCCTTGAGAAGAGGAGTCAGCTCAACGTCTTGAGCCGAAGCCGCCGGCAGGATGCCCTGCGGCGTGTAAGGCGGGGAATTGATATATGAGTAAGAGGCGGACGAGATTTCTTCTTCACTTATTTCCTGAAAACCCAAACCTGTCCCGTAGTAAGCCCAGCAGGAATAGTAATACGGGGCGGACGGCAGGACGTTTTCATCAACAAATGACGTTCCCGTCCCCGCGTAAATCTCAACTCCCTCGTCCCACCTTGCGGGAAATGCGTCCGCGCCGCGCCTTATGATGACGCTCTGCACGCCGGCAGGCAGAGTCCATGATAGTTCAACAAATCCCGTACCCGCATTTCTTTCTGCGGTAAAGCTTGTTACAGGGAGAATGTTCCCCGCAAGCCCTGCTATCCGCAAGGACTCATCGGCGTTAATCCGGCCGGCCGCTGACGTAAGGTTGGACCACTGCGGCAGGCGCGCGACACCCTGCATAATCCATTCTTTTAATTCCGCCGAATCCTCAATGCCTGTCTTAGCCGACAGAAGCCCTGCTAAACCGGCAACGAACGGCGTCGCCATTGAAGTGCCGTTTTTATAGCCGTAACCGGAGTCAGGCATAGTACTATATATGGAAGAACCGGGCGCCGCAACGTCCACCGTGGTTTTCCCATAATTTGAAAACGAGGAGCGGTAATCGGACTGGTCACTGCTCGCTACGGATATTATGTTAGGCAGGTTGTAACCTGCGGGATAGAACGGCGTTGTATCGTTATTCACACCGCTGTTTCCTGCCGCGGCGAGAAAAAGAATTCCCCTGGAAAACAGCTGGGCTATGGCGTTATAAAGGGGCGTGCTGTAAGAAGGGCCTCCCCATGAATTGCTAAGAACGACAATATTCTCTCCTTCATCATGCCTTCTGATAGCATACTCAATGCACTTGATTGCGTCTGCAACGCTTCCGTTTCCGTCTTCATCAAGAAACTTGAGCGCCATGATGCTTACCTGCCAGTTGACTCCGCAGACGCCCAATCCGTTATTTCCTATCGCACCTATAATACCCGAACAGTGCGTCCCGTGGCTGTTGTCATCCATGGGGTCGGCGCTCTCATTTATGGCGTTGTATCCGAAGTTAAGCTGGCTGTCCAGCCATATGTGGTCGGCAAGGTCAGGGTGGTTATAATCCACTCCGGTGTCGACAACGGCGACAATAACATCACTGTTCCCCGTCGTCCTGTCCCACGCGGCGGGCGCGTTTATTTTCGGAAGCGCCCACTGGCGGCTTGCATAATACTCGTCGTCCGGCACTGCAAGCGCGCTGTATATGTAGTTGGGCTCGGCGTAAAGTACGTCTGGGTCGGAGGAAAGTTCATTTATCACATTCAATATATCCGTCCCGGGCGGAGTCTTTAAATGGAAGAGATTTTTTACTGTCCTGAATTCCTTGAGAACGGCAAGGTTTCGCGAGCGGAAAGACTGCCTGTCCTGAACCTTCACAACATCATCCCTGAACCTGACGAGAATCTCCCCTTCAACGTAATCTTTACCCTGTGAAAAACAGGAAAAAGCGGTAAGAGAAAAAAACAGAAAAAAAACAACAAGGTATTTTTTAATAATTTTCATGTTGAGAACATATGGATCCCTGCTTAATATCTGCAGGGATGACAAATTACGCAGGCTAAAGACCTGCGGCTACCATTAGTTCGATGACAAAAAAGAGGCATTGATGCCACGGTTTTTCAGTGCAGTCTTTTACATGCCGAAGCGGAACCCCGTGAACAGCCTCCAGCCGCTGGCGCCGTAGCCGTTGACCAGCCCGCCGCCTCCTCCGATTACAAAACTCGTATTCTCGTTTTCGTAACCCCATGAAACAATGCCTTCCACGGGCGTATGTTCCGATTCAAACAGTTCCTCGCTCCTGCCGTACACCTCGGCGCTTATGAATGTATTCCTGGTGAACAGATACGTAAACCCGGCCCCGAACAGCAGGGAGTGGTCTATGTCTATCTGCACAAGTTCTTCCTTATCCTGATACGCATAGCCGGCGTTGAAGAAGAAACGCAGGTTGCCGCCGGTATAGGCGTCGATTATCAGCCTTACCCCTCCGGCAGCGCTTTCCGCACCCATGAAAGCATCCTCGTTTCCCACGGGCAGTTGAATGTACGGCGCAATGGCAAAGCCCAGCCCCGTCGCCTTTGCCGTAGCGAACTCCGCTCCCCTGACGCTCGGTTCGTTAAACCTGTATTTTGCGCTGATTATGACGTCTCCGATGCCGCTGTCATCCACGCCCGCAATTTCGGAATCCTGGCTTATGGAATACGGCACAGTAACGGATATCTGCCCGCGCTCGCCCATGCCGACGGTCAGCGCCGCATTAAGAAGATGCTGTTTTCTTACAAGGTCCTCCTCCGTTCCGCCTATAACAACCTCAAGCGGCCTGTCCGCATAGGTATAGAAAAAATCCAGGGCGGCTTTGCCCCTTCCCACGGTATCCGTCGTGGGAACTATCACGGTGTAACTTTCTCCGGGCGCAACCTTGAAGTGGTTTGTGTCCGCGGCAAAACCCGTTGAAGAAACTCCGAAAAGCAAGGCAGCC
>JAFGKM010000008.1 GCA_016928555.1 Candidatus Omnitrophota bacterium
CCTCAGTGCTTGCGGTGCTCATTATTCTTCGCACCAGCACCCTCCCCCCTCGAGGGGGAGGAAGATAGGTGGGGGGCAATCTTTTCCAGCTCGCAATGACAAGCGGTGAGGAGTTATTCATACAATAAATATTTTTTTCTTCTTTCAATGAATTCCTTCAGCGCCGGCCGGTAGCCGCCGATTATATCTTCCGCACTTATTCCGTTCTGAAACTGTTTGCGTATTATATCAGTTCCGTTCGCCTTGTCAAAAAGTCCGAGCGGCCCGTTAAAATTGAAATTTTCAGGATAGTTTTTCAAAAGAGCATCTATTATATGGTAACCCGTTGCGACGGGTTTGCAGTTTTTCTTGTCACTGATGACAATCCGGAATCCGTGGCACTGTCCGCCTGAAAAAAACCGGTAAAAAGGCGTGAAGTGGAACGGCTGGAAGTAAACGCCCGGCAGTTTTTTTGCGTTCAATGAGGCGGTTATTTTTTCAGCATCCATCCACGGCGCACCCACAATCTTGAAGGGCAGAGTATAGCCCACGCCGACACTGACCATGGGCAGTTCCCCCAGTATCCCGGTCACCGGATAAAAGAACGGGGTATCCGGCTCCGGGATGTGCGGAGAAGTTGGAACCCATACAAGCCCCGTATCCTCCCAGAACATACTGCGTTTCCATCCTTCCATTTTTATAACCCGCAGGTCGCAGTTGATATTGAGTTTTTCGTTGAAAAATCCCGCTATCTCCCCGACAGTCATCCCGTGCACGTATGCAAGGGGCCCTATGCCTATGTCGGACTGGAACGCCATATCAAGAACAGGGCCGTCGACAATCAGTCCGCCGATGGGATTGGGCCTGTCAAGCACTACAAACGGGATTTTATATTTTGCCGCCGCCTCCATGCATTTTTTCATCGTTGTGATGTAGGTATAGGAGCGGGAGCCGATATCCTGCATGTCAAAAAGAAGAATTTCAACGTCTTCAAGCATTTTTTCTGAAGGGCCTGCTGTTTCAACAGTGAAAACCGGCAGTCCGGTTTTTCCGTCAATCTCATTCCCCGTATAGCCCATCACTCCGCCGCGTATCCCGTGTTCGGGCGCAAAAAGAGTTGTAAGTTTAACGGCTTTCAGTCCGTATATGATGTCAATGGAGGAGCGCAGTTTGCTGTCAACACCGGTCAGGTTGGTTATAAGCCCGACTTTTTTGCCTTTGAGTATCCCCGCCTCTTTTTCCGCAAGAACCTCTATTCCCAGTTTCACGGCAGGTTTTGAAACCCCGTTTTCACATGCCGCCGTCATTGAGAAAAGGCAGGCCAATGCAAACAATATTCGTTTTATATTTTTCATTTTGGTAGCCGCAGGTCTTTAGCCTGCGTTCTAAAACCCTTTATTTCCCTTTCCGTAAGGTTCCTGTATTCTCCGGGCATAAGCCTCTCGAGATAAATCTTTCCTATACGCACTCTTTTCAGGTCTATCACCCTATAGCCCAGGTATTCAAACATCCTGCGCACCTCTCTTTTTTTCCCTTCTTTCATCACCACCGAAACCATGCTTCTCCCGGGAAACCGCTGCAGCGGCTTTATTGATGATGCGCGCAGTCTTTCTCCTTCGTCCGTTATCCCTGATTTCAGAACGGATACATGGCGAGTTTCAAAAACAGGGGATACGACAACCTCGTATTCTTTTTCCACCTGAAAGCTGGGGTGGGCAAGGCGCTGGGCAAACTGGCCGTCGTTGGTGAGTATGATAAGCCCGCAGCTGTTTTTATCCAGGCGGCCAACAGGAAAAAGATTCCCGTAGGAAGCAGGGACAAGGTCGGTAACCTTCTTTTCGGCAAACCTGTCCTTTACCGTTGACGTATAACCCCTCGGTTTATTCAGGGCGATATAAACATAGCCTGCGGGAGATAACAGTTTCCCGCATAATTTGACGCTGTCGCCGTCTTTTACGTCAACGTAGGGTTCCATGATTTTCTCCCCGTTAACCTGCACCGCGCCCTTTTTTATCAGTTCGTCGGCCTTGCGCCGAGAAGCCGCGCCGCAGCGCGCCAGATATACGTTGAGCCTCATGTTTTTATTCTATCATTATATTTCAGCGGTTTCAAAGTATTCAGCTTCGCTTTTTTCCGTATTGTTCACGTAAAATATTTTGATAAATTGTTTTTGTTTGATAATATTATAAAAAGAAGCTGTGAGGACAGAGAAAATGAGCAGGGGGTGTTGCAAATGAGCCAGGTTCATGATTCTATTGCACTCGGAGCGCTTTCGGTTCAGGCAGATGCAGTGAAAAAGTTTTTTAAGCCCCACCTGAAGGATTTCAGGCAAAGTTCATGGTATCTTGACCCGTTTTCTCACTCTTGCAATGAGATATGCGGGGAAATATTCCTGCAGGGAGGAAGAAAAATTCCGGAAAGCCGCAAGCGCCGCACACGGAGTATGGGCAGACCCCGTCTTATATTAAACTGCAAACCCCAAGGGATTATATTGTAACAATGGCTGCTTGCCAGAAATAATGCCATGAGTGCTTTTGGAGTTTTTGTAAATCGCATTTGACAAAAAAGCATTCTTTTTGTAAAATACAGCCATGATAAAGCCAAGATTTCTCTTTAAAAAAATAGAACCGTATTTTAATTCTCCTGAAGCCGTAATAATTACAGGGATGAGACGGACGGGCAAAACTACTCTTATGAACGCCATTTATCAAAAGATAGAGAGCGATAATAAAATTTTCATGGATTTGGAAAATCCGCTGAACAGAAAATATCTTGAAGAGGAAAATTATGAACGGATAAAGAATTCTTTTGAATTTCTCGGAGTTGATTTTACCGGCCGCGCATTTATTTTTTTAGACGAGATACAGCTGGTAAAAAATCTCCCTTCGGTAGTTAAGTATTTTATAGACCATTATCAGACAAAATTCTTTTTAACCGGTTCTGCCAGCTTCTATTTGAAAAATCTTTTTACGGAATCGCTCGCCGGGAGGAAGTATATCTTTGAACTTTTTCCTTTGAGTTTTTCAGAATTCCTTTTATTCAAGGAGAGCCTTTTTAAGCTTCCGGAGTACCCTTCGGAAATTACGGAGGCGATTTTTGATACAATTGCTCCGTTGTATGAAGAATACATTGCCTTCGGAGGATTTCCGCAGGTTGTTTTGAAGACGGCTTATGCGGAGAAGAAGAAAGCGCTTGAAGAAATTTTTTCCTCTTTTTTCCAGTTGGAGGTTGTGCAGTTGGGAGATTTCCGGAAAAATGAAGTTATCAGGGACCTGATGCTTCTTTTAATGCAAAGGCTCGGTTCCATGCTGGATATTCAAAAAATTGCAAAAGAAATGGAAATTTCAAGGCCTACAACGGAAGAATATCTCTCTTTCCTTGAAAACACGTATTTTATAAAAAGAATCAGGCCTTTCAGTATGGGAAAAGATTCGGAAATCAGAAAAATGGCAAAGGTTTACATTTGCGATACGGGACTGGCAAATCACTTTGCAAAACTGGACCGCGGACCGCTTTTTGAGAACAGCGTTTTTCAAAATATGCGTCTTAAGGGCGGCCTTAATTATTATCAAAGGAAGAGCGGCGGTGAAATCGATTTTATTCTTGATAAGAAAACGGCCTATGAGGTGAAGATAATGCCTGATATCTCCGATATAAGGAAAACAGAAAGGCTGGCGGGAGAATTGAACCTTCAGGATTTCAAGATTGTTGCAAAAAACTATACGAAACTTCAGGGGATTGTTTACGGTTTTATGTTGTAATAACAACTTCTGTTTTTCTCTTCATTCATTAACGGCAAAATTGCTTCGGGTGAATTGACTTTTGTATTGTTTTAACATAAACTATAGCAATGGGCATAAAAAAAGAGGATATTGAATATCTTGGGAATCTTGCCAGGATAGGGCTGACTGACGAAGAAAAAGAGCGGTTCGCAAAAGAGTTGGAAAAGATAATTTATTACGTCTCACAGCTTTCCGAAGTTTCCACCGAAAAGA
The DNA here is from genome assembly GCA_016928555.1 of Candidatus Omnitrophota bacterium. GTDB lineage: Bacteria > Ratteibacteria > UBA8468 > B48-G9 > JAFGKM01 > JAFGKM01. Next base: position 3,975 of record JAFGKM010000008.1, read on the forward strand.
TTCCTCCTGTCTGGCACGTTTTGCCGGTAACGAATGTTTTCCGGGAAGACGGGGTGGAAAAATCCTCCTGTTCAGAGGAGATTCTGTCCGGGGCGCCCGATGAATCGGACGGTTTCTTTAAAGTGCCCAGAATTATCTGATAATGGAAAGAAAATACCTTGATTTTGAAAAACCCCTTGAGGCAATAGATAAAAAGATTGAGGCGTATGCAGAAGTTAAAAAGGGCGGCCAGAGCAACGGGGAAAACGGCACGGTCGGATTGAAACAGCAGTTGTCGGAGAAAACAAAGGAGATATTTTCAAATCTGACCGACTGGCAGATTGTTCAGCTGTCCCGCCACCCCAACAGGCCGCATATGCTTGATTACGTTGAAAACATATTTGATGACTTCGTGGAACTGCACGGGGACAGGTGCAGTGAGGATGACCATGCCGTTGTGGCGGGCATAGGCAAATTCAGAGGCATACCCGTCGCAATAGCAGGACAGCAGAAAGGGCGCGATACGAAGGAAAACCTGTTCAGGAAATTCGGTATGGCTCATCCGCCCGGCTACAGGAAGGCGATGAGGATTATGCATCTGGCGGAGAAGCTGCATATGCCTGTTATTTCATTTATAGATACCCCCGGCGCCAACCCGGACATTCAAGCGGAAGAAAACGGACAGGCGCTGGTGATAGCTGAAAACCTTTTCAAAATGTCCCTGCTTAAAACTCCCGTTTTGTGCATAATAATAGGGGAAGGTGGAAGCGGGGGGGCTCTCGGCATAGGCGTAGGCGACCGGATTTTGATGCAGGAATATTCGATATATTCGGTGATTTCGCCGGAAGGATGCGCTTCCATATTGTGGAAGAGCCAGTCTGCGGCTGCGGAAGCCGCCAAAGCCCTTCGCCTTACGGCGAAAGCACTTCTGGACATGGGCATTATAGATGCGATTGTCCCGGAGCCTCAGGGAGGCGTTCACAGGGACTGGAAAAAGGCTTTTGAGCTTACGGCCGAGACAGTGGATAAGCACCTGAGGGAGCTGAAAACGATAAAAACCGACGAGCTTGTGGAGCTGAGGTACCAGAAATACAGAAAAACAGGAGTATGGCTGGAAAAAGAGGCGGAAGAAAATGAATAAACTTAAAATTGCACTGCCCAAGGGGTCTTTGCAGGAATCGACGCTTACGCTGTTTGAGCATGCGGGATTCCAGATATATGCAAGTGCCAGGAGCTACTATTTCCTTACCGACGACCCGGAGATTGAAGGCGTACTGCTCAGGGCGCAGGAAATACCGAAATACGTAGAGATGGGCGCTTTTGACGCGGGGATTTCAGGGAAAGACTGGATAACTGAAAACAGGGTCAGGGTTGCCGAGGTATGCGATCTGAAATACTCAAAGCAGGGGTTCAGGCCGGTAAAGATTGTTCTTGCCGTACCGGAAAACTCAAGGATAAGAAAACCGAAAGACCTCAGAGGAAAGCTGATTGCCACCGAACTTGTCAATCTTACGAAAGATTACCTGAAGAAAAACAGGGTCAAGGCAGACGTTGAATTCTCATACGGCGCAACGGAGATAAAAGCCGGAAAACTTGTTGATGCCATAGTTGAGATAACCGAAACGGGCAGTACGCTTGTATCGCACAATCTGAAAATAATAGATACTTTGATGGAGTCGGTTCCGAAGCTTATCGCCAACAGAAAAGCGTGGCAGAACAGGTGGAAGAGAGAGAAGCTGGAGAATATAGCCCTCCTGTTGAAAGGGGCGCTGGAAGCGGAGGGCAAGGTCGGCATTAAGATGAACGTGAAGGTAAAAGAACTTGCCGGAATTCTGAAGATTCTGCCGGCTATGAAAAATCCCACGATCTCACCTCTTACGGATAAGTCCTGGGTTGCCGTAGAAACCATCATTGACAAAAAAACGGCGAAGGTTTTGATACCGCATCTGAAAAAACTCGGCGCCCAGGGTATCGTGGAATACCCGCTGAATAAAGTAATTTAAAAATTAGCAAACCCCCGCTTTAAAAAGCAAGCGATAAGTGGAAAGTGGCAAGTGAGTTTGTAGCGGTGCGATTCATCGCACGGTTTTTAGTGGCATAAATGCCACCGCTACACCACTAATCACTGACTTTAGGCGCGGGGTAAAGGAGAAAGGCATGCCTTGCGGTAAGAAAAGAAAAAGAAGAAAGATAAAAACTCATAAGCGGAAAAAAAGACTGGCTGCTTTGAGGCATAAAAAGAGAAAAAGATAAATGAGATATTTGTTTACGGGGGTTGTCCTGCTGTCTCTTTTGAGCGGCTGTGCGCATGTTAAACAGGATGACGGACTGAATAAGTACGCACAGGGACTTCTTTATGAAGGCGAGGACAGGACGGACGAAGCAATCGCCGCATACAGGGAGACTATACGCAAATCCGGAGAAAACAGCTATCTTTACGTCAAACTGGGCAACCTTTATCTTAAAAAGAAGGATTCGGCAGAAGCGAGGAAGGCTTTTTCGCGCGCCTTGAAGCTTGACGCGGAAAAACACGATGCGCTGTTCGGGATGGGTGTTGCATATCTTCTGGAAAAAAACTCCGGACAGGCCGCCGCATATATTGAAAAAGGCCTGCGCATAGAAAAAAACAATCATTCCGCCAGGATGCTTTTATGCGACCTTTACACCGGGATGAACAAGCTGGAAGAGGCAGCAGTCCACTACGAATATCTGCTGAAAGAATTCCCGGAAAATTACATCTTTCATTACAACTACGGGAATATTCTTGAGCGGATGGACAGGGATGAAGAGGCGGAATCTTCCTACCTTAAAACCATAGAACTTGCGGATTTTTTCTGGAAGGCGTATTTCTCGCTGGGATTGCTTTACAACAAACAGGGGAAGGAAGACAAAACAGTGGAATATCTCGCAAAATCGGTTCAGTTGAATCCCGCGGACGGTGTTTCCTATTCCTTCCTTTCGAGCATATATTATAAAAAGGGGGATGCCGGAAAAGCCCTGTATTATGCGGAAGAGGCGATAAGGCACGGCATAAAAACGGCGGAGTTTTATAATTTTCTCGGTTTAATATATTCGGACGGTGAAAATTACGGGAAGGCGGAAGAAAACTTCAGGGAAAGCCTCAAAATAGAGGAAAGTTCTTCGGTGCGTTTTTATCTCGGCGCCATGTATGACAAGACAGAGCGGCGTGACAAGATGGAAATTGAAATGAGGAAAGCGATAGAATTGAACCCCGACAATGCGCTGGCGCTTAATTACCTGGGATATACATATCTGCAGGAAGACAGGAATATAGAAGAGGCATACCTTATGATTAAAAGGGCCTGCGAACTTGAACCGGACAACGGGGCTTTTCTTGACAGTCTCGGGTGGGCTTACTACAAGATGGGCAAGTACGACCTTGCAGGGGAGTATCTTGAAAAGGCGGCTTCTCTGGAAAAAGATGCGGAGATTTTTGAGCATCTCGGATACCTGTATATGAAAAAGGGAAAATATCACGAGTCGCTCCTCTGGTTTACAAAATCCTATGAGACGGGCGGCAAAGCGGACCTTTTGGAAATAATTGAAGAGGTAAAAAAAAGAATTCAAAATGGAGTTAATTGAAAAGGTTTCACAGAAGCCCGGAGAACTCAAGAATTTCTCCTTAAAGGAACTTGAAGCTCTTTGCCGGGAGATTAGGCGGACAATTATAGAAACCGTTTCCAGAAACGGCGGCCATCTTTCTTCAAATCTCGGCATAGTTGAACTTACGGTATCCCTGCACAGGATATTCAACATACCTCCCGATAAAATAATATGGGACGTCGGACACCAGTGTTATCCCCATAAACTGCTTACGGGCAGGCATGAAAGGTTTTCAAGTTTAAGAAAATACCTCGGCATCAGCGGATTCCCCTCGCCTGAAGAGAGTGAATCGGACGTATTCAAAACAGGGCATGCCGGAACTGCCGTTTCTTCAGCATGCGGGCTGAAGACCGGACAGGATTTTCTCGGGGAGGCCGGCAAAGTAATCGCGGTTATCGGAGACGGGTCTCTGACCAACGGGCTTACCTTTGAAGGGCTCAATTTTCTCGGCGCCGTAAAAAAGAAGATGCTCATCATTCTCAACGACAACAAGATGTCCATATCTTCAACCAAAGGTGCGCTTTCATATTATCTTACAAGGTTGATAACGTCTCCTTTTCTGAACAAGCCCAAAGAGGAATTTGCGGAGAAAGTAAAAAAGATACATTCCCCCGTAGGCGAAGAGATACTGCGGCTGGCCGAGGATGTGGAAAAAAAGGCGAAATACCTTCTTGTCCCCGGCGTTTTCTTTGAAAAGATAGGGCTGACCTATTTCGGCCCGATAGACGGGCACGATATGAACCAGATGACGGAGATACTTACAAACGTAAAAGACATAAAAGAACCCGTTTTACTGCATGTTATAACAAAAAAGGGCAAGGGATACAGGTTTGCGGAAAATAAGCCGGATGATTTCCACGGCACCGGTCCTTTTGACATTGAAACAGGGCAGGCTGTAAAAAAAACCGTGCCGGGCGCCTCGCCCGGCAGATCTGCCGGCGTAGTGCTGGAAAAAATAGCCGAAAAGAATGAAAAACTGGTTGTCCTCACCGCGGCGATGGAAAAGGGACTCGGTCTGGAAAAGTTTGCGGAGAAATTCCCGGAAAGGTTTTTTGACGTCGGCATTGCCGAAGAGCACTGCATTGTTTTTGCCGCAGGGCTTGCAAAGGCGGGGATGAAGGTTGTCACGGCGATTTACTCGACTTTTTTACAGAGAGGCTACGACCAGGTGTTCCACGATATCTGCCTGCAGAAACTGCCGGTGGTTTTTCTCGTTGACAGGGCAGGGATAACCGGAGACGACGGGCCCACGCACCACGGAGTTTTTGACCTCTCTTTTCTGCGGGCGCTTCCGGACTTGAAAATCTTTACTCCTTACAGCATTAAAAATCTTGAAGAGATACTGTTAAAATCAATGGATGAACAAAATCCCTGTTTCATAAGATATCCGAGAGAGAACCTTCCGGAAGATGTTCAGCCGTTCGTTCAGCCAGGCAGCAGAACCGCCGTTCTTGCCTGCGGAAGCATGGCGGAATATGCCGTGAGAGCGTGCAAAATGCTTGCCGGCGAAAATATTGCTGTTTCCTGTTTTCCCGTTGACAGGGTGAAGCCCGCGGATGAAAAACTGATGGCGGAAATAAATTCTTTTGACAAAATCACCACGGTGGAGGAAAATAGCATTGCGGGCGGATTCGGCTCCTCCGTCCTTGAATATTTCAACGGCAGAAAGCAGGTCTTGAGAATAGGATTGCCTGATTCGTTTGTTGAACATGGAGATAGAGAGATACTAATGGACCGGTATGGAATGAGTCCGGGAAAAATAGCAGGCAGGATAAAGGAATTTATAAAATGACGATAAGAAATATTTTCATATTGGATAACAAGAAAATAAAAGGGCTGGATAAAGAAAAAGAGCGAATAGAGCGTTTGTTGAAAAGATGTGGAAAAGATGTGCAAAAAACCCCTGAAAAGGCGGATTTAATCATTACAATGGGCGGAGACGGGACTTTTCTGAAAGGCGTACATCTCATAAAGGATTCACGGACATTGATTTACGGCATTAAGTACGGTAATGTGGGATTTCTTGCAAACAGCGCCGAAGATGTTGATTCCAAACTCAAAAAAGTGGTAAAAGGGGATTTTAAGGCATACCGCCGCATGCTGCTGGATGTTACCGTGAAGAAAAGGGACGGCGGCGGTGCGGTAAAGGATTTTTGTCTTAACGAGGTTGTTTTTTTTAGGAAGGGGATAAGAATTATTAATGTCTCCGTATCCTCCAAAAAAGAGCCGGTTTTCAGCGATATTCGTACAGACGGGCTTATTGTTTCCACTCCTGTAGGCTCCACGGCGCATTCACTGGCCGCTTCAGGGCCGGTTATTTCTCCCTGTATGGAATGCATGCTTGTCGTTCCTGTAAACCCTCATAGTATTTCATGGAGGCCTGCCATTCTCCCTTCGGATGAAAAAATAGAGGTCAGGGTATCCCCAGGAGCTTCTCTGGCGGCTGACGGCCAGCGTGAATTTGAGTTGGGCGAGGGGGACGTTGTAACCGTGAAAAAATCCGCCAGAACCGTCAGGATGATTATGGAAGACGGTTCTTTTTTCGGCAAGCTAACTTCAAAATTCAACTGGGGAAAGTAATGTTTATCGTAAAAGTCAATAAAGAAAAATGCAAATCCTGCAGGCTGTGCATAGATGTATGCCCGAGCAAGATGTTCAGAGTGTCGGAAAACTTCAATAAAATGGGCTACCATTATATAGAAATTGACAGGAATGCGGAAAAAGAATGTTCGGGATGCAGGAGATGTGTTATACTATGCCCCGATGTTGCCATTGAAATATACAAAAAAGAAGAAATAAAATCATGACCCCTTGCTGCGCGTCATTGCGAGCGTAGCAAGCCGAAGCCACCAGCGAAGCGCGGTGGGAAGCAATCTCATGAGATTGCCACGGCACAAAACGCCTCGCAATGACAAAAAGCGTCGGTTCGGGGCAAGGGAGAAATAAAATGAAGATAGGAGTAATTCCCGATTGTTTCAGGATATCCATCAGGGAAGGGATAAAAAAAGCGGCTGAATTAAAAATGGACGGCATACAGCCGTATGCTACGCGCGGCGACCTTGACCCTGCAAATCTTTCAGGAACGGGCAGGGGCGACCTTAAATCTTTTGTTGCAAACCTCGGGTTGACCATATCGGCTCTTGTGGGCGATTTCGGCATAGGTTTTGCAAACCCTGAAAAACTGGACTTTGTGGTGGGCAGGACAAAAGAGGTCGTAGACCTTGCCGTTGACCTCGGCGTCAGCGTGGTAACCACCCATATCGGAACCGTGCCTGACGACGAAAATGCGCCGGCATGGAAGATGATGGCTGAATCTCTGCCGGAGGTGGGAACATATGCTTATAATAAAGGGGTTTTTCTGGCTACGGAGACAGGGCCTGAAACCGCTGTTGTGCTGAAAAAGCTCCTTGATGCCATAGGCAACCCCGGGTTAAGGGCAAACTATGACCCTGCCAATCTTGTCATGGTTGTAGGAGATGACCCGGTAAAGGGCGTATATACATTGAAAGAATATATAGTTCACACGCACGCCAAGGACGGCGTCAAACTGCCGGAGGACGAACCTGGCAAAAGGAAATGGAAAGAGATGCCTCTGGGTGAAGGAAACGTTGATTTTCCCGAATACCTTAAGGCGCTGAAGGATATAGGATACAACGGGTTTTTTACCATTGAGAGGGAAGTCGGGGACAATCCCGAGGCGGATATTATAAAGGCGAGGGATTTCCTGAGGGATTTATCCAGGAAGGTGGGTATCTGAATTCGTAGCGGTGCGATTTATCGCACAATTCAAAAAGAATAAATCAAAATCCCTCACAATGAGGGTATACCAGGAAAGTGTTCGGGACAAGGGGAGAAAAAAATGGGGAAGTTGATTGCGGGCGCGCAGATGTACACTCTGCGGGATTATTGCAAGACGGCAAAAGATACGGCGGAGACGCTGAAAAAAGTAAGCGGCATGGGATACAGGGTTGTACAGGTTTCCGGCATGGCTGAGCCTAAGGATATGAAGGAAATGAGGAAGTTGCTGGACGGCAACGGGCTTTCCGCCTGTTCAACCCATACGGGCTATCAGAAGATAGTGGAGGAAACGGACAGGGTGATTGATGACCACAAGATACTCGGATGCGAGGCGATTATGTGTCCGGGTCTGCCGGGCGAAATGCTCAACAAAGAAGGATTCCTTAAGGCGGCGGAGGTTTTCAGCCCGATAGTGGAAAAGGCGAAGGATAACGGCCTGGCATTAGGCTACCACAACCACCATCGGGAACTCCAGAGATACGACGGCAAAACAGGCCTTGAATTACTTATTGAGAACTGCGAAGGCCTTCATGCCGAAATTGACCTTTACTGGATACAGGCGGGAGGCGGAGATCCGGCCGAGTGGCTTGAAAAATTCCCCGGCAGGTACAGCCAGCTTCATTACAAGGAGATGGGCATCATAGACGACAAGCAGGTTATGCTTCCGATAGGCGCAGGCAACATGAACTGGAAGAGAATCGTGGAAGCATCAAGAAAGGCGGGCGCAAAATACTGCCTGGTTGAGCTTGACGATCCTGTCTTGGATGCGTTCCTGTCGCTTAAGATAAGCCTTGAGAATATGATTTCCTGGGGCATTGAGCCAATTTGAATTCATACAGATAGTTTTGCGATCAGTCCGCCAACGTATTAGTGGCGGATTGGCTGCGAGTCATAAATTGAAATTGGCCGTTAAATTAACAATTACGGTAGAAGGCGCCGTTGACTGCGGATATCTCGTAGAATTCCGGAGGGAAACCGAATCTGTCTTTGTAAAGGTTTGCGAGCTGTTCTTTAAACTTGTTTATGGATTTTTCTTCAAGCAGTATGATACAACATCCTCCCATTCCGGCGCCTGTGAGGCGTGCGCCCTTAACACCGTCAAATTTCTTCGAAAAATCCACTATGAAATCCAGCTCGCAGCAGCTGACCTCGTAGAGTTCCCTCAGGCTTTTATGGGATTCGTACATTAACCGGCCGAATCCGTCCATGTCTTTCTCTCCGAGTTTCTTCACTGCGTCAAGAACGCGCCGGTTTTCTTCAGCTATATGGCGCGCCCTCTTAAAATTTTCCGCGGAGAGGACGTTTTTATACCTGTTAATATCTTCAACCTCGGTAAGGAAATCAACGGGTTCACGCTTTTTGATAACATCCAGCGATTCCTCAACGGATTTTACGCGTTCGTTGTAAACAGAAGAAGATAATTTGCGCTCTTTTTTTGTATCTACCAGCAGAAAAGCCAGATTGCCAAGAGGCAGTGGAATATTTTCATAAGCAAGCGTTTTGCAGTTTAGCAGAAGCGCGTGCTTTTCTTTCGCCAGATATACCGAAAACTGGTCCATGATGCCGCAGTTGACACCGACGAACTCATTTTCGGCCCTGCGCGCAAGTTTTATCAATTCCTCCGGAGAAATTTTCGCTCCGGAAAGCCTGCGAAAGAGTTCCGCAATGCAGACCTCCAGAGCCGCCGAAGAGCTCAGGCCGCTTCCTATGGGTATGTCGCCCCCGAAGGCAATTTCTATGCCCGGCAGTGGATGGCCGAGTTTTTTGAATTCCGCAAGCACTCCAAGCACATAGTTGGCCCACGGGACCGCTGTTTGATATTCGATATTGCCGGCAGGTCCTTTAAAAGATTCGGAATAGTTGCAGGAAAACAGCTTTATTCTGCCGTCATCCTTCAATCTGCCCGCGCTCGCTATAAACCTGTCGACGGCTATGGGAAACACATAGCCTCCCTGATAATCTATATGCTCGCCTATAAGATTGGCTCTTCCGGGCGTCGTTGCCGAACAAAAGGGCTCTTTCTCGCCGAATGTGCCGCGAAAATCGTCTTCTATTTTCGTTTTCATGGTTTTTTTCTTATCAGGAAGACGGGGTATTATAGCATTTCTATTAACGAACGCTGAAAAATTTTTGTTTTGTCTGAAATTGTTGTAAAATAGAAACGTTATTTAACCGTAAGAAATCTTAACTCCGCTTTGGTTGTCATTGCGAGGAGAGAGATCCCTTAGACTATCGTCTCGGGACAGGCTCCGCAATCTCAGTGAGATTGCCACGCACAAGACGCTCGCAATGACAAAAAGTGCCGGTTCGGTGTAAAGGAGCTATGAATGGAACAGAAAAAGATTGAAAAACAACTGTCCCTTCCGTTATCCAACGCTATACAAATGAGCGTAAGAAACCTCAAGATAAGATTCGGAAGGTCTATAATCATCACCATGTCCATACTGCTCGGCATAGCCTTTTTGATGTCAGTTCTTGCCGGCAACGTCCTGACCAACAGCCTCATAAAGAACGGCCCCGAGGAAGTAAAGGTCCTTCTCCTGTCCAACATTGAAGAGGTAAGGACAAAACAGGGATGGCTTGCTTCCCTGTCACTGCTGGTATGCACCGTAGGCATTATAAATGCAATGCTTATGTCGGTTACCGAGAGGTCGCGCGAAATAGGCACCATGAAGTGCCTCGGAGCGCTTGATAAGTTTGTTGTGGAACTCTTTCTGCTGGAATCGGTTGCGCACGGCATTTTCGGCTCTATAGCGGGGAGCCTAATAGGCATGCTGACAATGACCGTTGTTTACCTGTTTCAGTACGGCGGTTTGATAATGAGGATTTTTCCTGTTGGGGAGATGATAGGATACATGCTTTTGACGGTATTGCTCGGGACTTTCCTTGCGGTGGTGGGCGCGATTTACCCCGCCTACGTTTCAGCAAGGATGGAACCGGCGGAAGCCATAAGAAGAGAAGTGTAGAAAAACATGGTATTCGGGACCCGGGAATCGGGGAAAATCTCCCCATACCCCCCTTTACAAAGGGGGGATTTAGAGGGGATTTATAAAAAGCTTTTCACGAATCTCGACACCATGAATCCGAATCCCGATATTTAGAGGAGGGGAAAATGCCAAAAGAAGCAATCGTAAGAACAATAGGCGTTAAAAAAAACTTTATGCTCGGCAAGGTGCCTCTGCATGTGCTGAAAGGCATTGATATTGAAATTCTTAAGGGCGAATACATTTCCATAATGGGCCCTTCGGGCAGCGGAAAAACTACGCTGTTTAACATGATAGGAGGGCTTGACAAGCCTTCCGAAGGCAAGGTCTACATTGACGAGGTTGACATTGCACAGCTCGATGCGTACGAGCTCGCATGGCTCCGGTGCAGGAAGATAGGATATATTTTCCAGTCTTTCAACCTTATACCCGTCATGACCGCGCTTGAGAACGTCATGCTGCCCATGATATTTGCGGGGCTGACGACCGATGAATCGCGTGAAAAGGCAAAAACGCTCCTTGAAACGGTCGGGCTGGGCCAGAGACTTCATCACAAGCCGTTTGAACTCTCGGGAGGACAGCAGCAGAGGGTTGCCATCGCCAGAGCGCTTGCCAACGACCCTGCCATAATCCTTGCCGACGAGCCCACGGGCAACCTTGACCTGAAGACAGGCAAGGAGATTATAAACCTGTTGAGAGAAATGAACAAGGAAAAAAGCGTGAGCATCATAACGGCAACTCACGACCTGAAAATGCTTGACGTTTCCGACCGCGTCATATGGCTTAGGGACGGGACGATTGAGCGGGTTGAGGACAGGGAGAATATAAACATAAGGGTTGGGGAGGTTGACGGAGAAGAAGCCGGCTGATAACGGATTTATTTCATCCGGAGAGCTGCGTTGGCATCGTCGCAAGTTGCTTCGGCGTATAAGCATACGCCTCATTA
>JAFGKM010000064.1 GCA_016928555.1 Candidatus Omnitrophota bacterium
CGCCACCCTCGCTAATCTAAACACCTCTATACTTCTACTGACGATTACAATTCTTACACACCTGTTGCAGGGGAACGGTTGTGCTATCCAAATCCCCTCTTAATCCCCCCTTTGATAAAGGGGGGGCTGGGGAGATTTGTCGCACGGCCTCGGCTCCGCCACCCTCGCTATTTTGTCTTTATTATCCTCTTTTTATTCTCTCTCTTCAAACAATTTCATTTTAAACTCTTTCAAAATTGTATTATCCTATTAAATCGGGAGAAGCAAAACCTGTTATCTCCCATTTTGTTCCGCTTCCGGCAAGAGAAAGGACACTTCCCGGCTTGAATACAGGCAAATCCCCGGCTTTTGAACCTGCAAGCAGTCTTTCAGCCAAATTTCTGAGAAACGGGAGGTGTCCCACAATCATCAGGCAGCCGTCCGCTTCAAAAATTTCCCTGAATATAGTGTCAACAGGGTCGTTGGGCTCAAGTCCCTGCTTTTCTACAAGATTGCTTACGGGGTTTAATGTTTCCGCCAGTATCCGCGCTGTTTCTTCTGCTCTTTTTTTTGTGCTGTGGAAAACGGTATCCACGCTCACCCCGTACCGCTTTAGCGATTCAGCCATTTTTTTCACATTTGCAGCGCCTGTATCGGAAAGAGGCCTTTCGGGATTAACATCCGCTGAAAGTGCTTCTCCGTGACGGACGAGATATAAGTTCATTGGTTTTATCCTTTATTGCAGGCCTATCTGTTCTTTTATTTCCTGCATCGCTTTTATGGATATAGACAGAGAATAATATCCCGAATGTTGTAAAAATTATATTTTCCCAATGTTTTCATATATTGAAAGTCAATAAGGCCTGTTTTATACACTTCATTAATTCAGTCCCTGTGTATGACGGAATAGACAATAGGCACGAAAAACAGGGTGACCAGCCCCGATAAAAGCAGTCCCCCCATCGCGGTAATGCCGAACGCCTGCCACATTTCGCCGCCCGTGCCCATGCCGAGAGCAAGGGGAAGCATACCGAAGGATGTTGTCAGCAGAGTTATGAGAACCGGCCTAAGGCGCCTGCTGCCCGCGTTGACAACGGCGTCGTAAACCTTCATGCCCCTCGACCTCAGGAGATTGGTATAGTCAACGAGAACGATAGCATTGTTTACCACCACGCCTATCAGCATAATCACCGCCATAAAAGACATTATGGAAAAGGTTGAGCCCGTAATCAGAACGGCCCAGATAACGCCTATGAAGGCGAAGGGTATGGCAAAGAAGATAATGAATGGAGTCTTAAGGGACTCAAACTGCCCGGTCATTACCATGTATATGAACAAGACCCCGAGCAGTAGCAGAAAGGCCATCTCGGCAAAGGCCTCCCGCTGTTCACGCACCTCGCCGCCCGTCTCAATCCTGACCCCGGCAGGCACGTCCAGATTTTTCATGCCTGCTTCAATATCGCCCTGCACCTGGCTCATTGCCCGTTTGTATATGTCGCAGCCCGCGGTTATAATCCTCTGACGGTTCTTTCTGTCTATCTGAACCGGTCCTGTCTCAAGATTGACCGAGGCGATATCCTTCAGCATTATCGTCCTTCCCTGCGCCGCAGGCACGGGGATTTCTCCCACCCTGCCCACGTCATACCTGTCCTTTCGGGACATCTGCACGAAAACTTCAAAATCCTCGTCGCCGTCCCTGAATCTGGTCGCCTCAACACCGTAAAAATACGAGCGGAGCGTCTGCCCGAGCATGCCCGTGGTAACACCCATATGCTTGGCCTTTTCCCTGTCCACTTCAACATGTATCTCCATCCTCGGCTCTTTAAAGGATATTCCAACGTCCACCGCGCCTTCAACGCCTTTCATTACTCCCTCAACCTCTCTTGCGAAGGCAAGGAGACGGTCAAGGTCCTGCCCGGTAAGCTCGACCTCTATCTGTTTGCCCTGCTCCATGCCGCCGCCCATGCCCCCGGTAACAGCCACGGAAAACTGTTCTATCCCGGGGATTCTGCCTATTTCTTCGCGCAGGATTGATGCAATATCATTTATACTGCGGGCCCTCTGGCGTTTCGGCGGAAACTTTGCACGTATTTCTCCCATGTTGGGCCCGTCGGAACCGCCCGTCAGCGCCCCCATGCCTCCCGCCGTTTCTCCGACGGTCCCGTACCAGAAAAGCCTGTCGGGTTCTTTCTCGTCGACTATGCCGCCTATCTCCCGCATTATCCTGTCAGCCTCCTCAAGGCGCGCGGATTCGTTCAGAGAGAATTTTATTTCCAGTTCCCCCGTATCGGAAGAGGGGAAAAACTCGGTCGGAACGAGCCTGCTCAGGAACAGGCTGAAAACAAAGACAAAGAGCAGGGGGATGAGGATGCGCGCCTTATGGGTGAGGCAGAAACCCAGAAAACCCTTATATCCGTTTTCCATCCGTGCAAGCAGATCCTCGCCGGTTTTGTAAAAACGGCTCTCTTTCTGCCTTTCACCCTTTTCGTTTACCGGTTTTTTGAGCAGTCTTGAAGTAAGCATGGGAGTCAGCGTGAGCGCCACGAAAAGAGAGGCAAATATGGTAACGGCAACTATAGAGCCCAGCTGTTTGAACATGATTCCCGTGATGCCCGTCGCAAAGACGAGGGGGATGAAAACGACGACCGTAGTGAGAGTGGATGCAGTAATGGCGCCTCCCACCTCCTTTACCGCCGCCACGCTTGCAGTGAACGGGTCGCTGCCCTCTTCAATATGGCGGGAGATGTTTTCAATGACCACAATAGTATTGTCGACGACCATGCCTATCGCCATTGCAAGGCTCATAAGGGATATGACGTTTATCGTCAGCCCTCTCGCATACAGAAAGATAAAGGCTACCATCAGCGAGAAGGGGATAGCCAGAAAAACGATTAAACTCTCCTTCCACCTTCGCAAAAAGAGAAAAGAGATGAGGATGACTATCAGTCCCGCGGCAAAGGAGGTGGTACGAAGATTCTGCATCGTCATTACAATGAAATCGGATGTATCAAAAGGTATGTCAATCTTCACGTCGGGCGGCAGAAAAGGCTTTATCTCTTCCAGGCTTTTTCTTATCGCCCTTGCGACCGCTATGGTATTTTCCCCGGACTGCTTCTGGACCACGAGCACTATGGATTCCCTGCCTTCCTGGTAAGACTTCGAGGTCTCTTCCGCAAAAGTATCTCTTACTCCGGCAACGTCCCCGAGATAAACCGGCCTGCCGTTGTGCAGTGTCAAAAGTATCTTTTCTATATCCTCCGCTTTCCGGAAGCGTCCAGGCATCCTCAAGAAATAGTTGCGCCTGCCTTCCTTGATTCTGCCGAGGGGCATATCTATGTTTTCTTCTCCGAGCCGCTGTATGACAAGAGCGGGGGGAATATTGTATGCCTTGATTTTTCCCCAGTCGAGTATTACCTGAACCTGTCTTTTCAGTCCGCCGTAGGTCGATATGTTCCCCACACCCTGGGTCCTCTGCAGATGATTGGTTATATCCCTGTCGACTATGTAATCAAGGTCCCTCCATGATTCCTCCGCGGAGACGGAGACCACTAGAACCGGTATCATGTCAGTGGCAAGCTTAAATATGATAGGCTCTTCGGTGTCCGGAGCATTTTTCTTTATCTCTCCTTTGACAAGGTCAAGGTTGTTTCTTATATCCGACGATGCCACGTCCAGGTCGGCGCCCCAGTCAAACTTGCAGGTTACCACGGAAAGGTTGTCCCTTGAGACCGAGCTAAGTTCGTCGAGATTCGGAACGGTGGAAAGGCTTTCCTCAAGCTGTTTTGTGACGTCATTTTCCACATCGCTCGCGCTTGCTCCCGGATAGGGGATAAGAACGGTTACCGCAGGCATTTCAATATCCGGCAGAAGGGTAACGGGAAGCTTTACCATCGCTATAATGCCTAAAAACAGTATGCCGATAAACGCCATAAGAGTCGCATAAGGCCTTTTAACCGTAAGCTCTGATATAATCATGGATTTACCTCATAACCCCTTGCCTTAATCCCCGCCGCCGGGAGCGCCGGAAAGAGGAGGGGAAGAAGCAGGGACTACTTTTTTCCCTGTCTCAAGAACTCCCTGAGAAGTAACGACTATTATATCTCCTTCTTTTAAACCGCCTGTTATTTCAACTACGCCGTCTCTGATAACCCCCGTATCAATATAGACCTTCTCCACGGTAAGGCCGTCGGATAAACGGAAACAGTAATAACTGCCGCTTCCGGGCATCCTCATGAGCGCATCCATGGAAACGGCAAGCACGCTTCTTGCGCCCGTATCGATTGAGACTCTCGCGAAAACGCCGGGCCTCAGCATATAATCCGGGTTGTCGGCCAGAACCTCCACGGTGGTTGTCCTTGTCGTAAAATCGGTAACGGGCATTATCTTGTTAACCCTGCCGGGAAAAGAGCGCCCGGGATAAACGTCGGTTTCAATAACGGACGCCTGTCCTTCCTTTATCTTGCTTATGTCGATTCCTCCCACGGGGACCGTCACCTTTACCCTGCCGATATCGACTATTGAAACCAGCGGAGAAGTCTTGGTCATAGTGCTTTCCGTCACCAGCTCCCCCTCGTCTATAAAACGTTCGGCCACAATGCCGGTAATGGGTGCGGCAACGGAGGTATCCTGAAGACGCCTTTTTGCAGTATCCAGCTGCGCCTCCAAAGCCTTAATCCGGTAAGCTGTGGAGTTGTAAAGAGTCTCTATATCCTCAAACCGCTTTGCCGCCACTACCCCTTCATCATACAAGCGCTTATACCTGTCATAATCGCGCCTGATGTTTTCAAGCTGGTACTGCTGGGATTTTATCTCGTTTTCAACCTGTTCTGCGGCCAGCCGCCTTTGTTCTCCTTCAATATTTGCGATGACCTGGCCTTTTTTGACAAAATCGCCTTCCTTGACGGAGAGCCTCTCAAGTATCCCTGTCGCTTCGGGATATATAATCACCGTTTTGAAAGGCTCGATATTGCCTATCGCTTCGAGCTTTTCCGGCAGTGCGACAATCTTAGCCCGTTCAGTTTCCACATATATTTCCGCCTCTTCCTCTACGGTAACGGCAGAAGCCCTCCAATGCCTAACGCCGGCCCTGGCAATCAAAATTGCCGCCGCCAGAAATATGACAGCCCACAAGATATATTTTTTCTTTTTCATTTTAGTCTAATCCCCCGGACGCTCTCTCCAGCCCGGCATATGCAATCTGGTAATCGTACAGCGACTGGTAATAGTTGTTCATGGCGGAGGAAAGGCCTGTCTGCGCATCAATAACCTCGGCAGTGGCGGTCATGCCTTCCCTGTAGAGAAGGTTGGTCACGCGCAGGTTTTCTTCCGCAGTCTCCAGCGATTTTTTTATCGCCTCCGTCTGTTTTTCCGCCGTTTCCAGGTTAAGATAAGCGGTTTTCACTTCCAGTTCTACGGCCTTTCGCAGAAGGGCGAGCCGGCTCTCTATCTCTTTTTTCGCGTGTACCGCTTTTTGGACCCTGTGTCCCGTTTCGCCCCAGTTCCATATATCCAGCTCCACGGAAACGCCGATATTCCAGCTGTCTTTCCATTCGTCGAACGGCATCTCCGTCCCCCTGTCCCATGAGTAGCCGGAGAAGAGCGCCACCTGCGGCTTATACCCGCTCTTTTCGGCTGTTATGCCATATTCATATATCCTGCCGGCGCTTTCCAGCGCTTTCAACTCGGGCCTCCGTTCATAAGAAAGCTCCGTCCAGTATTCAAGGCTGTTCTTCTCTTTCCTTTTTTCAAAAACATCCTCAACTTCAAACTCCTCCGAAAGATGGCGGTTGAGCAGGAAGCTGAAACCCGCCTTTGCAAGAGCTATGGCGTTTTCCGCCTGCACAATCTGCTGGTTTATCTCCGCAAGGTAAACCTCGGTTTTCAAAACTTCCGCCCTGGTGGCAAGCCCTTCCTCAAAAAACGCCGAAGCGGTCCTCAAATGCTCCTGCGCAAGCTCCTTCATCCTGTTTGCGGTCTGAAAGACTCTCTCCGCCTTCAGTATGGAGAAATAACCTTTTTTTGTATCCGATATCAGGTCCTGTATGACGGCATCTTTTTCAAATCCGGCCATCTTCACATGTTCCCGCGCCTGCGCATAAACGGAGCGGAGCCTGCCCCCCGTGTACAGCGGCTGTGTCAGGGCAAGGCCGAGGGTATAAAGATTTTCGCCGGTAAACTGCGCCTCGCTCAAACGGGTATAGCCGAAGGACGAAGAAATTCTGGGGAGGAACAAGGTGGATGCCGCCCTTCTTTCATACTCCGCCTGCATCACCCTCTGCGCACTTGCCTCCGCCTGCAGGTTGTTTGATACCGCCATCTCTACGGCGGTCTCAAGGGTTATCGTTCTTCCCTCTCCGAAAACGGCTGCGGAGACTGAAAGAAACAAAAAGAATACGACTAATTTTCGCATGCGGCCCTCCCCGGGCATATGACCGTTACCTTTTCAGCAGCCCCAGCAAAAAAACACCTATTATGCTGTCAATCTCTTCCTGCAGTTTTTTGTTGTTCCTTTTCTTGAAATAATAATGTTCCAGCCCTTTTAAAATATTAAGAATGGTCCGTGTCGTAAGCGCAACGTCTTTTACGCCGAAAGCCTCTTCCTTAATCCCCTTTTTAAGTATCCCTGAGATTACTGCACGTTCTCTCTTATCGAGCTCAATCCTTATTTTTGAAATAAATTCGTACTGCTCAAAATATTCTTCCGGAAGGAAACGGTAAAAGGAAGCTATGGATTGCTTCGCATAAATCCTCGCCCTGATGTAAGCGGCGATTTTGCCTTCAGCGGATTTTTCCGAATTTACGGCCTTTACCAGCTTTTCTATGCCTTTTTCAATTTCAAGGTTTGCCACCGCCCCCAGAACTTCTTCCTTGTTTTTGAAATAGTAGTATACGGCGCTTTTTACCTTGCCCGAAGCTCCGGCGATATCGTCCATCGTGGTCTTTTTATAGCCGTACCGGGCAAAAAGCTCCTGGGCGGATTTAATGATTTTGTCGCGCATTGTGTTTTCACCTGCCGTTATCGGTTCCGGAGAACGGAGGATGTTTACCCCCCCACGGGCAAATGTTCTGCATAATTAATAACATTTTAGAACAAAACGGTCAAATAGTCAAACAGGTTTGCGGAATAAAGGTTGACCGGTTGGGGATATTGGGGTAATATGAGTAGTAAAAGAATGTGAAAGAGCAATTTTCCAAATCCCCCCGCACCCCCCTTTGCAAAGGGGGGACTAAGAGGGGATTTCCGGGTAAAGGGAGGATAAATGGAACAGAAAACCATTGACGAAGGAAAGGGGCTTGCATGGCTGTCGTATCTGGGGATTCTTCTTTTGATACCGCTTCTTGTGAACAAGGACAACGAGTATTCAAAGTTTCACGTAAAGCAGGGGCTGGTATTGCTGATTTCCGGCATTATCCTTTCGGTGGCGTCCATAATCCTGGCGTTCATACCCGTAATCGGGTGGCTC
>JAFGKM010000009.1 GCA_016928555.1 Candidatus Omnitrophota bacterium
GTAAGCGGAGAGGGTGGGAGTCGAACCCACGATCCGTTTCCGGATACGCGCTTTCCAAGCGCGCGCACTCGGCCTCTATGCGACCTCTCCGTTCCTCGAAGTTTTTTATGCTGATTTTATCCTGGCGGGAAACTCGTAGCCTGCCTTGAGCCGCTTGTAAAAAACCTTCCTGGCAGTGCTGTTAAGTTTGCTGTAAGGCTCTTTTCCCTTCTCTGCAAGTTTCAGGCGCTCTTTTGCCTTCCTGATTTTCCTGCGGTGCACCCTTTTCATTTCGTTTTTAAGTTTTGCCATAAACTCCTTTTATCCCGCTTGCCCCGTTTTGTCTTTTCGGGGAACCTGCGTTTTTTGTCATTGCGAGCCCCGTTATTTGGGGCGCGGCAATCTCAAACTTATTATCGAGATTGCTTCGGCTGAAAAAACAATCCTCGCAATGATAATCAGCAGAGAGCCTTTCCTGTATTATTGAAAATTATAGCTTATAAGGGGCTTCACGGTCAATTTATTGGTGAAATCGCACCGCTACAGTAATGGATTCCTGCCTAAACATGCAGGGATGACAAAAAACGTCAAATAGCACCGCTACAATACGCAGGCTAAAGACCTGCGGCTACCATTTTAAAAAGTTACTGGCCGACCTGGCGCACCTTGACAAAACGCCCCTTCAGGTAAGATTCCTTTGCCGCAAGGCATGTATATACGCTTGCCAGTCCAGTCTCTATCGGCGTTCTTGATTTGAACCTGCTGTCTTTCACAAGCTTTACCAGGTCGCGGGCAAGCTCAAGGTCTCCGCCGAAGTGGTTCATACCGGGGTCGGTGTTAACCGTATCGGAAAAGGGTTCATGGTGGCGCGTGTAATTCAACTGGTTCTTGTACCAGTCAAACCCCAGCGTTCCCATATATCCGCTTAAAGTGGAACCGCGGGCATGGGCGTCCCTCCGCGTGAAAAACACCTGTGTATAAACTCCGTGAGCGCCTGAAGCAAATTCTACAACCGCGCTGGAGGTATCCTCGTTGGTTCCCGTCTTGAGAGAGCCGCAGTCAACGCTGTAAATGCAAGGATGGTCCTTCTCATGAGGGCCGGAGCGGTTGCGCTTTCTGTTTGCCGGGCTTTCAAGGCATGTCTCCGCCTCTTTGCATTTTGAACAAACAAGGCCGGAGGGCTTTTTGCCTCCGAAAATCTTCATGAAAGTCGCCATTGCCCCCACTTTGACAATGGGAGAGCCCATGAGGTACATCATGTAGTCTAAATCGTGAGTTCCCTTCTGAAGGAAAAGCCCCTGGGTTATTTTATAGTTGCGGTATTCCTGCTCCCAATATACGGTCCCATAACTCACATAGTTCCACGCCATTATATGAACCGGCTCGCCCACTGCGCCTTCTTCTATGCGTTCTCTTGTAAAACTGCAGAGGGGCGAAACCCGCAGGGGGAAGCTGACGACAACCCTGCATTTTGATTTCTCAAACGCTTTTTCAAGCGAAACCGCCTGCTGCATTGAGATGGCGACGGGTTTTTCCAGAAAGAGAGGTATATCATACCTGGCCGCCTGAATTGCGTAAGGCGTGTGAAGATTGCACCGCGTACCTATAAAAAGCGCATCCGGCTTTGCCTTGCGCACCATCTCGCCAAGAGTCTTATAAAAAACCGCTTCTTTACTGTCCTGCTCGGAAAGCCGTGAACGCGCCCCCTTCTCGTCAGGGTCGACAATCCCTGTTATGCGGATATCCGGTGCAAGTTCCTTCACGGGCCCGTAAATAACGCCGCTTATCCTTCTTCCGAAACCGACTACCCCTATTTTCATTTTCCCTCCGGTGTTTTATAATGCGGAAATTCTTAAATTACTATATTACTCTTAATACCTGCGCATGTCAAGGATATTTTGAGATATTCTTGAGGGTATGCTATGATTTTGGTTCAAATCCGGAAGGCCAAAAAACATGATTTCAAAATATATTTCCAGCAGAAATCACAGGAAGACGTTCATAACGCTTTGGCTGACTTACGCGAGTTTCTATCTCTGCCGCGTGAATATTTCCATTGCAATTCCCCGGATTATAGAAGAATTGAACTTCTCTTTTGTAAAGATGGGAATGCTCGGGAGCGTTTTTTTCGTTGTCTATGCCGCGGGGCAGATTGTAAACGGGCTGGCGGCAGGAAGGCGCTCCCCGAGAAAAATCATAATAACCGGCATAATAGGTTCGGCGGTTGTAAATATTCTTTTCGGCACAAGCAGCATTTTCCCCTTAATGCTGGTATTGTGGGGCTTGAACGCATATTTCCAGTCTGCAGGATGGTCTCCGTCGGTAAAGATAGTTTCAAACTGGTTTTCGGAAAAGAAGTCCGGGACGGTTTCCGGACTTTTCGGGGCGAGCTACCATTTCGGCAACGCCGTCTCCTGGCTAATCGCCGGAGGCATCGCCCTTTTGTTTTCGTGGAGGATGCTTTTCTTCCTTCCCGCCTTGCTGTTTCTGCTGTCCGGCCTGCATTTTCTACTCTTTGTAAGGGACCATCCGGAAGCGGAAGCCGTTTTGAAGACCGAACATAAACAGGGACAGGCAGGACATTCGTACGCCGGAGATTTCCTTAAAATCGTTAAAGACCCGCGAATACTTCAGGTTGGGATTGCATCCATGTTTCTCGGCATCACTGCATACGGATTCCTTTACTGGATACCGTCGTATCTCTACAAAGAACGTTCCATGTCGCTTTCCGCCGCATCTTTCAACGCGCTGTGTTTTCCCTTGGCCGGAGCACTCGGAGCGATTGCCGCAGGATGGGCGTCTGACAGGTTTTTCCGCTCCAAAAGAAAGCCAGTGACTCTTATCATGATTTCCTGCGCCGTTTTCCTGACGTTTCTCTTCCCTTATCTTTCCGCGGCCGGCCGAATCATGATAATACCGGTTCTGCTTCTGCTCGGGTTCATGGTTGACGGCCCGCATATTCTTTTCGGCATGACCTTCGCCATAGATTACGGGAAAGAGAGGGCCGCGGCAATAGCCGGATTTGTCAATTCGTTGAATTATCTCGGAAGCGCGGCGGGAATTTTTGTAACCGGACAGCTGATAAGCAGGTTCGGATGGCAGTATGTATTTTATTTCTGGACCGGCTCGCTTATATTATCCGCTGCAGTCATTTCTGTGAAAAAAAAGTTTTTGTTAGTGCGATAAATCCCTGTCCGCCTAAGTATTAGTGGCGGAGCACCGCTACATTTGTGCAATGAATTGCACCGCTACATTTTCCGCTCCGAATAATCAATATCCCTTGACAGAAGGGAATTTTCAGGATATTATATTTCTGTAAATAATCAAAAAAGGTTATTAAAAGAAATGAAATATTTAGACTTCAAAAAAAAGGTTGCAGAGTTTCCAGTTTTCTCGTCTTCCGTGCTGACTCATCTCTATGAGAACCCACAGGTGCTTAGAAATCAGTTGAGCAGGTGGGAAAAGCAGAATCTGGTGCATAAATTGAAAAAGGGGTTGTACGTCCTGAATGAAGCAGACAGGAAGGCATCGCTCTCAAGGACATTCATTGCAAATCAGATTTATTCACCTTCCTATATCAGCACTGAATATGCGCTGGGCTTTTACAGGCTTATTCCGGAGAGAACTGCTGACGTTACCTCCGTGACGACGAGAAAAACATACAGGGTTAGCAATACTTTCGGGACATTTGTTTACCAACACATTCCCGAAAAAGTCTTTGCCGGCTTTACCATTTTGCAGGACGAGGCAAAACACCCGTTTCTTATCGCCTTTCCGGAAAAAGCAATGGTGGACTTTATTTACCTGAATCTGAAACGCTTTACCCCGGGGGACAGCAATGTTTTTGAAGGCTCTTTCCGTTTTCAGAACCTTGACATGCTTAAGAAAAAGGTTCTCCTTGACTATGCACAGTTATTCGGAAACAGGAAACTTGTTTTGGTCATTAAAACACTGCTTGACTTTAAGGAGAAACAAAAATGATAGACCTCCTGAAAAAAGAAACGGCCGGCTTCCGGAGCAGGGAGGAAAAGATCAACCATCTGCGCGAATTTCTCCAAGTTCTGATTCTGAAAATATGCTACGACTCCGGTTTTATGTCAAACCTTGTTTTCACGGGCGGAACCGCTTTAAGAATCCTTTTTGACCTGCACAGGTTTTCAGAAGACCTTGATTTTTCACTGATTCACAAGGAAAACTATAGATTCGCAGATTTTTCAAAAACTCTTAAAGACCGCCTTTTACAATATGGATTATCCGTGGAAACTAAAGAAAGAATTCAAGCGTCAATGCAAAGAGTGGATTTGAAGTTTAAAAACATCCTTTACAGACTATCTCTGTCATCCCTGCGCAGAGAAAATCTGCTCATAAGGATTGAGATTGATGCAAATCCCCCTGCCGGCGGCGGAACGGAAATTTCCCTTGTTAATAAAACGTTTATTTTTCAAATTGTTCATTTTGACATACCCTCTCTCTTTGCAACAAAGATACACGCATGTTTCTATAGGAAATATACAAAAGGCAGGGATTTTTACGACCTGCTTTGGTACCTGACGAAAAAAACAGAGCCCAACTATAAATTATTGAATAATGCAATCAGGCAGACAGAGGGAAAAGAAACTCCAATGGTACACAGGGACAATTTCAGGATATTTATTGAAAAAAATTTGAAAAACGTTAACTTCACAACGGTGAGAAAGGATGTTGAACGGTTTATTGAAGACAAGAACGAAGTTGCTCTGCTCAACAGAGAAACCTTTCTGCATTTAGCAAAAAACATCTCCTGATTGAGACAAAAAAGACCGGCAGGAATCTTTATAACGGGACAGCTGAGACGCAGGCTGAAGACCTGCGACTACCTCTATAAGGAGCCGCTAAGGCAGGCTGTAATAGCGCCACAGTTTTTTCCATTCCTTCATAAATGTCTCCGCAATCTCCCTGTCTTTGATAACCAGCAGGCATTCGGTATTCCTTCGCGCGGCGGCGGTAGGGTTATACGAGCCGGTTATGACGGTCTCTCCGTCAATGATAAAAAACTTGTCGTGAAGGAAGCCGGCGGAGTTGCTTTTTTTCATTGCGCATCCGTAGTCGCGCAGGGAATAAAAAACGGAGTGGGGTTCTACGCTGGAACGCTCAACTATGCCGCATACGTCCACGCCGGCGAGCTTCCTGTGTATGAGCGCTATAGCAATGTCCTCGGAGGTGCAGTGGTATAGCGCAAAACGTATAGAGCTTCTTGCGGAAGAAATCATCCTTTTTATTACATCTTCACAGTCGTTTTCCGGGGAAAAGTATATCTGAAAAGTATCATCGGCATAAATCTCTTCGGACGGGCTGTCTTCCCACCACGAAAGAAACTTTCGGGTGAAAAAACCTGCGATTATGCTGTTTTCCATGAGCAGAAAATTGTTGTGATGGGTGTGCATACTGCCCTCTGTGAAATTCCCGGAGCCGGCAAGCACGGTTTTTCCGTCAACGACAATAAATTTGGGGTGAAAAAGAGAAGATTTTTTATCTGTTTTTAAGATTCCCTCGGGGAGTTTTTCCGCAGGCTCGGCGTCAAGCATAACTTTTATGTCTATCGCACCATGCCTGTTACGGAGCGTTTTTATCATCATTCCATAGGACATCGTATAGCTTGCCACGTAAACTGATTTCTCCGCTTTCTTGATAAGGTCGATTATCATTTGGTCTGTTGACCTGTTTGGTGTAAAATAGATATTCGGAGCGCCTGCGCACAGACAAACGGCAGAAAGGATAAAAACCACCGCATTTTTCAGATTTTTTTTCACGGCAATGATTTTATCACATTAACGGAGGATTTATGAAAGCGGCAGTGTACCATGGAATCGGGGATATAAGAATTGAGGAAATAAAAACGCCCATATGCGGGCCCGGCGAGGTTATGGTAAAGGTGAATTACTGCGCGATATGCGGTACGGACGTGCGCATATACTTCCACGGCCACAAGAAGGTTATCCCGCCAGCGGTCATAGGACATGAGATAACCGGCGCCATAGAGGAAACAGGAAGCGGCATCGATTACCCGGAACCGCTGAAAAAGGGAGATAAGGTTGCACTTGTTACGTCTATCGGCTGCGGCAAGTGCAAGATGTGCGGAAAAGGGCTTTACAACCTGTGCCCGGATACAAAAGCCATAGGATATTTCTACCCGGGCGGCTACGCGGAGTATGTAATAGTCCCTGCAGATGCGGTAAAACAGAAGGCTGTGATTAAACTTCCGGAAGGCATGTCGCTGAAAGAGGGCGCTCTGATAGAAGCTCTCTCATGCGCCATCAACGGGCAAAGTTATCTGAATATTGAAAAAGGAGATACGGTTGTCATATACGGGGGCGGACCCATAGGATTCATGCATGCGGTTTTAGCGCAGGCCTCGGGAGCGTCCATGCTGATTATGGCAGACCCGGCCTATGAAAGGCTTGAAAAATTCGGAAAACAATTTAAGGGGTTAATATTGCTGAACCCGAAAAAGACGTCCATAAAGGACGAGGTTTTACGATTGACGGACGGTTACGGAGCTGATGTCGTAATAACCGCCTGCCCCGCAAAACAGGCGCAGGTTGAAGGTTTGGAAATTCTCGGTTCCCGGGGCAGAATAAGCTTTTTCGGCGGACTTCCCAAAGATGATTCGTTCATAAATATAGATTCCAACATTATTCACTATAAGGAAATCTCGGTTTTCGGGGCGTTTGCTTCCAACAGGAAAGATTTTGTCAGAGCGGCGGAGCTGATATCGCAGAAAAAGATAGAAGCAGGAAAATTCATCTCCAGGGTCCTGCCGCTGGAACAGATAAACGAAGGTATTGAGATGGTAAAGGCCGGGGACGTTCTCAAGTGTGTGGTTGAAATCTCAAGCCCTTGAAAAATTATGATGACAAGTCGGAAGGAATTTCTGGAAGATGCGTTGAAACTGGCGGAAAAGGGCAGGGGTCTGGTAAGTCCCAACCCCATGGTGGGAGCGGTTATTGCAAGCGGCAGGCGCGTTCTCGGCAGGGGCTGGCATAAAGCGTTCGGAATGCCCCACGCTGAAATTGAAGCGCTAAGAGAAGCCGGCGGAAGGGCAAAAGGCGCAACCCTCTATGTAAACATGGAGCCCTGCTGTCATTACGGAAAGACTCCTCCCTGCACCGGTGCAATCATAGAATCGGGAATAAAAGAGGTCGTGTGTTCAATGGAGGACCTCAATCCTCTGGTATCCGGCAAAGGGATTGCAGAACTTGAGAAAAACGGGATAAAGGTGCGCACGGGAGTCATGCGTGAAGAAGCTGAGCGTTTAAACGCCCCCTACATCACATACATAACAAAAAAAAGACCATATATAGCGCTGAAATGGGCGCAGACGCTGGACGGGAAAACGGCGGCATATACAGGCGACTCAAAGTGGATTACAGGCGAAGAGACAAGAGAGTTCGCTAAAAAGATACGTTTTGAAATGGACGGCATCCTTGTCGGCGTGAAAACGGTGATCAAGGATAACCCTTTCCTTGATTACAGGTTTCCCCCCTTTCAGACACAGAAAAGTTTCACCGCAGGGAAAAGATATTATAAAATAGTGCTTGACCCTTTTCTTAAGATGCCGACGGAAGGCAATATATGGCAAAATAGAAACAGCAGGGTTCTGCTGGCCGTCTCCGAAGGTCTGCCGGCGGAGAGGATGGAGCCGTTCAGCCGCAGGGAAAATGCGGAGTTTATAAAACTGCCTGTTTACAACAACCGTTTCCGGCTGAAAGCCCTGATGGAAAAACTGCACGAAAAAGAGATAGGGATAATCATGGTGGAAGGAGGCAGTGAAACGCTGACTTCCTTCTGGGAAGAGAAACTTGCAGATGAGATAATGGTTTTCACGGGCAATAAAATACTGGGGGGAAAACGGTCTTTCGCATCCATAGCGGGCAGGGACAGCAGTAGTTTTTCGGAAGCCGTAAGTGTAGAATATTCCGAGACAAAGATACTGGGCGAAGATGTTTTCATAAGGGGCAAACCATGTTTTCGGGAATAATTGAAGAGACGGGAAAGATTAAGAGTAAATCCGCACGCGCCGGCATATGGACGGTGGAGATTGAGGCGCAGAAAATCCTTGAAGGCACAAAGAAAGGCGACAGCATATCCGTCAACGGCGTGTGCCTGACGGCGGAAAAGCTGACGGGAAAAACCTTCGCTGCATCTCTTAGCAGGCAGACGATGGAGGAGACAAGTTTCGGCGGCATCAAGACAGGAGTTTTTGTAAACATGGAGCGGGCTTTGAAGATGGGAGACCGGATAGGAGGCCACCTGCTGACAGGGCACATAGATTTCAAAACTCCTCTGAAGTCTTTTTATAAAGAGGGCGGTGATTCCGTCATAATGGGTTTTGCCGTGCCTCCCGCATTCAGGAAATATGTCGTTCAGCGCGGCTCCATCGGGGTTGACGGGCTTTCCCTTACGGTGGCGGGATTAGAAAACGGCGGCGTGCAAATCTTTCTTATACCGCATACCCTTGAGAACACAAACCTGAAATACCGCAAACCCGGGGATATGCTGAATATTGAGGTTGACATGACGGCAAAACAGATAGAAAAAATCCTTTCTTCCCGCGAGGAAGAGGCATCCCGCACGGATTGGGACGGGGAATAATGGAAAACAAGAAAAATTTCAGCACTATTGAGGAAGCGGTAAAGGATATAAGAAAAGGGCGCTGTGTAATTGTGGTTGACGACGAGAACAGGGAAAACGAAGGCGACCTTGTCATGGCGGCGTCAAAAGTTACGCCGCGGGACATCAACTTTATGGCGAAGCAGGCCCGCGGTTTAATATGCATGGCGCTTCTGCCGGAAAGAATAGAACAGCTTAAACTGCCGCCCATGATTGCCGACAATACCGCTCTCCATAAAACTGCATTTACCGTTTCAGTTGATGCGGCAAAAGGCGTGACAACCGGCATCTCCGCCCACGACAGGGCGCTGACGATAAAACTGATGCTGGATAAAAACACCTCTCCCGGAGACCTTGCAAGGCCCGGGCATATATTTCCCATCGCGGCGAAAGAAGGCGGGGTGCTGGTAAGGGCGGGGCATACCGAAGCGGCCGTTGACATATCAAGGATTGCGGGGCTTTACCCTTCAGGAATTATGTGTGAAATAATGAGGGATGACGGAACCATGGCAAGGATACCCGACCTTATGAAATTTGCCTCTGAGCATAACCTCCGGATAATCACGATAAAAGACCTCATTGAGTACAGGAGAAAAAGAGAACGGCTTGTAGAGAAAATCCTCTCGGTAAACCTGCCTACGGATTTCGGTAAATTTACCCTTTTTCTATATAAGGACAGGCTGGAGCACAGCCACCATCTTGCGCTTGTAAAGGGAAACCTGAAGCTGAAAAACGCCGCAGACAGCATACTTGTCAGGGTGCATTCCCAGTGTCTTACGGGAGATGTTTTCCACTCCCGGAAATGCGACTGCGGAAAACAGCTGGACAGGGCGCTTGAGATGATAGAATCCGAAAAACGAGGTGTTTTAATCTATCTCCCGCAGGAAGGCAGAGGCATAGGGCTTGAGAACAAACTCAGAGCATACCTTCTACAGGATAAAAAAAAGCTTGATACGGTGGATGCAAATCTCAAGCTGGGGTTCCCCGAAGACCTGAGGGATTACGGGATAGGAGCGCAGATACTTGCCGACCTCGGACTGACCAGGATACGCCTGCTTACAAACAATCCGAGAAAGGTCATAGGGCTTGAGGGATACGGGATAAAAATAGTGGAAAGGGTGCCGATTGTGGTAAAATGTACCCGGCATTCAAAAAAATACCTGGAGACAAAGAAAAAGAGGATGGGGCATATAATGTAGAGCAGTGGTAAGTGATGAGTGGTTAGTGACAAGTAAAAGCAAAAACTGGTCACTTTGCACTCTTCGCTAATCACTTGTTTGTAAGGGGGGAACGATGAAGATAAAAGAGGCGGTACTTGATGCGAAAGGCAAGAAGTTCGGGATAGTTGTAAGCAGGTTCAACGACCTCATATCGAAACGCCTGCTTGAAGGCGCGCTTGACTGCATAAAGCGCCACAACGGAAACGAACAGGACATTGATGTCGTCTGGGTCCCTGGAAGCATTGAAGCGGTCTTCGCAATTTCAAAGATGGCTGAAAAATCCGCTTACGACGCCATCATTTGCCTGGGCGCAGTAATACGGGGAGATACTCCTCACTTTGAATACGTCAACTCCCAGATTACAAGGGCGGTGGCCACGGTCAACCTTCAGGGAAAAACTCCAGTGTCATTCGGAGTGATTACGGCGGATTCAACCGACCAGGCGATAGAGCGGGCGGGAGTCAAGAGCGGAAATAAAGGATGGTTTGCGGCGCTTTCGGCCATTGAAATGGCAAACCTGTCCTCAATGATTTAAGAACAGGGAATCGAGAAAAATCCCCCCATACCCCCCTTTTGCAAAGGGGGGATACAATATTTCCCTCCTTTGGTAAAGGAGGGTTAGGGAGGATTTGAAAAACTGAAGCAGAATTGAAAATTATGAGACGAAGAAAATCCAGAGAACTGGCTCTTATCTTCCTTTACCAGGCGGAGATGCGCGGCGAACTAAAGGACGATGCCTCTGCCGCACTTGACTGCTTCTGGCAGGACCAGGGCGTCAAAGACAATGAAATAACGGAATTTTCCGCCATGCTGGTAAAAGGGACGCTTAAAAACCTTCCCCTGATAGATGAGAAAATCTCAGCTTCAGCCATAAACTGGTCCATAAAAAGAATGCCCTGCCTTGACAAGAACATCCTTCGGCTGGCTGTTTTTGAACTGCTTTTTATTGACAGCATGCCGGTGCTCGTATCCATCAATGAAGCGATAGAACTCGCAAAAAAATACGGCGCCGAAGATTCCCCGAGGTTCATAAACGGGGTTCTGCATAAGATAAAAGAAGGCATTAAAGAAAAAGAAATTGACAGGGCGGGGAAAATGAAAATGGCGTCTTAGAAAATTGGACTCGGGGATTGGTAAAATCCCCCCATACCCCCCTTTTGCAAAGGGGGGTACAATATATTTCCCTACTTTAATAAAGGAGGGTTAGGGTGGATTTAAAAAGCATTTCCAGAATCCCGGTATTTTTAAAATGAGTATTCTGATAGTTGGTTCTGTTGCGCTTGACAATATCAAAACGCCCTTTGGAGAGGTAAAAGAAACTCTCGGAGGCTCCGCTACTTATGCCTGTCTCGCGGCGGGAATATTTTCGCCGGTAAGACTGCTTAGTGCGGCAGGCGAAGATTTACCGGGGAAATATATACGCAAGCTGAAGAGAAAGAATATAGACCTTGCAGGCCTCAAAATATGCGGGGGCAGTACATTCCGGTGGACGGGGGAATACGGGGACGACATCAATGAAGCAAGGACTCTTTCGGTCTGTCCGGAGCGTCTGACCGGGGATAATCTTGAAATCCCCGCCCATTATGAAAATCCTGATTATCTTTTCCTTGCCAATACCGACCCCGAGGTCCAGAACGGAGTCCTCAAGCGCGTTAAACCGCTTAAGCTCACCGTTCTTGATACTATGAACCTGTGGATAAACAATAAACTTAAATCCCTTAAGTACATTATGAAAAAAGCGGACATACTTTTTATTAACGAGACTGAATCCAAAATGCTTTCTGGAGAGGTAAACCTGATTTCCGCGGCAAAAAAGATTATCCGGCACGGACCGGATATTGTCATTATCAAAAAAGGGGAGCACGGAGCTTTTCTGCTCAGCAAAGAGGACTTTTTTGCCGTTCCGGCGTACCCTCTGGAAAAAGTGAAAGACCCCACCGGGGCAGGGGACAGTTTTGCCGGAGGTTTTCTCGGTTATCTTTCAACAAGGAAGAAGATAACCCGGGAAAGCCTGCGCACGGCTACCGTCATGGGAGCCGTTGCGGCATCTTTTACCGTAGAGGATTTCGGCACCGGCCGGTTGGAGAAGACATGCCGGGCGGATGTGGAAAAGAGGTTTGAGAAAATGCAAAGGATGCTTGACTTCTGAAAAGCAATGATGAAGAAAAAAAATCTGCAGCTGCTGTTGAAAGTTTTTATAAGCGCGTCCTTTCTTTTTCTGGTTTTCAGGAAAATCGATTTCCGCATGCTGTATGAGACGTTAAAAGGGTGTTACCTGCCGCTGGCTTTAACCGCCCTTCTTATTGCCGTCCTTCTCTCTTTCCTGCTTTCTTTGAGATGGATGCTTCTGCTGAAAAGCCAGTCAAAGTCAGAGAGAATACGGTTTTCAAGTATCTGGAAGCTCACTATGGTGGGGATGCTGTTCAACAACTTTCTGCCTACCGGCTCCGGAGGCGATATAGCAAAGGTTTTTTATCTTGTTAAAGGGGAAGAGAACAAGCTTATGCTCGGAAGCTCCGTGCTCATAGACAGGTTTATCGGAGCCCTTACCGTCATAACGATGGGCGTCATTGCCGCTTTGTTCACGCCGGCAGTGGCAATCCGTACCAAATATGTGCTTCTTGTCCTCCTTGCCGGACTGCTCCTGATTCTCCTGTTTTTTTCAAACAGGAGGATAGCGGCGCCCCTTTATTCAGTTGTTAGAAAATTATTCCCGGGAAGAATAAAGGGCCCGATGAAGAATACCTATGGCGTGTTTAACCGGTATTTTTCCGCGGGAAAATGGTTTTTTGCGGCACTGGCAGTGAGTTTTATCCTGCAGAGCATATCAATATTCACAAATTACCTTATGGGTTTGTCTTTATTGTGGGGGCAGGCAGAAATCCCGAACATAAGTCTCTTCTTCATATACATACCTCTCATATGGACATCCACTATGATTCCCTCGCTCGGAGGGCTGGGGGTAAGAGAATTCACCTATGTCTATTTCTTCTCGGCCTCAATGGGAAAAGAAAACGCCTTTGCGCTTTCGGTTCTTTTCCTGATAAGCGTTGTCATACAGAGCATAATAGGAGCGGTTATAATCCTATTCATGAGAGAGCGGTAGGGGAGTCCGTGCCGACACCTTCAGAATCCTGACTTTTCGCAGAAGTTTCCTTACTTCCCCAAGTGACGGCATGCTGGTGCCTTCTTTAATTGCCTTTGCCGCTCCGCAGGCGGCGGCAAGCCGGAGGCAATCCTCACAGGGTTGATTCCGTGAAAATCCGCATAAGAATCCCGACAGGAACGCATCGCCGCAGCCGATTGTGCTTCTGATTTTCACCGGAGAAGACGAGGCGTAAAGGAATTCACTGCCTGAAAATAAAACTGCGCCTTTTTCCCCGAGGGTAAGAAGAATTAAGGATATGCCGCCGGCAGAAAGTTTTTTCAGGATTTTTACTAGCCTGCCGGATGAATTTATTCTGCATCCCGCTATCCTTTCCAGCTCCCATAAATTAGGCTTGATAATGTGCGGAATCCCTTTAATCCCCTCTTTCAGGGTATCTCCGTCGGCATCCAGCGCAACCGCCGCGCCTTTCCTCCTCGCCTTTTCAATTATCCGCCTGTATATATCCTTTTCTATCCCGGGAGGCAGACTGCCGGATATGGAAAGGATGCCGCCTTTTTTGAAGTTGAGGGAATCAATGAGAGCAAGGATTTCTTTTTTTTCCTTTTTGGATATGACAGGGCCTTTTTCGTTAAACCGGAGGGTTTTGGCGCCGGATATGAAGTTGAATATGGACCGGGTATTGCCGGCGGTATTTACATGCCGGTATTTGACCCCTTCGGCTGAAAGGAAGTTTTTTAAGATGCCTCCATTGCTTCCTCCGAGAAAAGTAAGCGCCTCGGCATTGCATCCGAGCACGGTCAGCATTCTCGCAACGTTCAACCCCTTGCCGCCCGCATCCGCGCGGGTTTTGTCTATCCTGTTGATATCTCCTAAACCGATACGGGGAAGATAGAATGTATAATCAACGCTGGAATTAAAAGAAAGGGTGTATATAGAAGGTTTTTTAGAGAACATTTAATTACCTTGCCGTATACCGTCTCTGTTTTCTGACTTTCCTCCTTCTTCGTATCTGGCTGGGTTTCTCGTAAAATTCTTTTTCTTTGACTTCTCTGATTATCCCTTCTCTCTCCACGTCCCTTTTAAACTGCCTGAATATTCGTTCAAAATCGGGATTTCTTCTCATTAAAAAAACTCACCCCCCTCCTTCTGAATAGAGCGATAGAAAATCTAAAATTTAAACTGGCGCGTAACCTTTAATGTCTTTTTTTGCAGTTATACGGCATCTATCAGGTATATATCAATCCCGCAGTGCCTGCATTTTTTCTCTTCCGCCGTGTAACTGTCAACCATAAAGCAATTGCGGCATCTTATGGTTCTTTTCTCTGCCGTTTTTTTCTTTTTCCCCTGTATTTTCTTTTTAGTCATCTATTGTTTGTTGCGGAGGTTTTAAACGGGCAAAACCGCCGTAATCATAAAAAAAGCTATTTTCTCCTTATTATAATGTTTTCTACCAACCTTGTCAATTTCGGCTCGGCGGAATTGGCTATCCTGATAATTTCCTCTATTGAAACGGGAGACAGAGCATCCGGAAGGCACATATCCGTTATTACGGATACGCCGAAGACTTTCAGCCCCAGCTGTACCGCGGCGATGACCTCTGGGACAGTGGACATGCAAACCATATCCGCCCCTATAAGCCGCAGGAACCTGTATTCCGCCCTGGTTTCAAGACTGGGCCCCGTCAAACCCGCAAGAACGCCCCTTTTCAAAGATATGCGCTCCTCAAGAGATATTTCTTCGGCCGTTTTCAGAAGTTCTGCGTCATAAACGCCGCTCATATCGGGAAACCTCGGTCCGAATCTTTCGTCATTATGCCCAATAAGGGGATTATGCCCCATAAGGTTAATCTGGTCGGTTATAACTGCCAGGTCTCCCTTTTCAAACAGGGGATTTAAGCCGCCGGCGGCATTTGATTCCAGAAGGGCGTTTATCCCAAGCATCTTCAGCACCCTTATGGGAAAGGCTATCTGCAAAGCCGAATAACCCTCGTAGAGGTGGAACCTGCCCTGCATTGCGGCAACGGTTTTGCCGCCTATTTTTCCCAGAACAAGATTGCCGGGGTGCGATTCAAGCGTTGAAACCGGAAAATGCGGTATTTTTTCATAGGGTATAACTGCGGCCTCCTTTATCTTGTCGGCAAGCTTACCCAGCCCGGTACCGAGTATTATGCCTGTTTCCGGAGCAACAGAGGTTTTGCTCCTGATGAAATTGACCGCATCCTGCACTTTTTCAAATTCGCCCATAAAATTACCTCCGTTTCTTTTTTTTATAGGACGTGGCTCCTTTTATAGTCTCCCAATCTCTGTTTTTTCTTATCTGAAGATTGGATTTCCATATCTGGTTCAAAAGGCGGGGTTCATAACCAAGGGTTTTTGCGAGATGCATCAACGCGTTCAGGTCCTTGGGCAGGCACCTGCCTCCGAACCCGAGGTCGCCGTCAGGCCCGGGAACCTTATTGTTCCTGCCGATTAAGGGGTCAAGGATTACGGCATTCCTGATAAATGCCCAGTCAAGTCCGAGTTTTTTGCATATCTGAAAGAGCTCATTTGCAATCATGACCTGCCCCGCAAGCGTCACGTTGGCGGCATACTTTATCATCTCCGCCGTTGTAGTATCGGTAATTATATACCTTGCCTGCGGGAAAACCTGCCTGTAAATCTCCTCTACTTTCTTGCAGTGCCTCAATGTTCCGCCGATAATTATCCTGTCGGTTCTTTCCATGTCCGCCAGACTGTTCCTTTCAGAAAGGAATTCCGGATTAAAAACAAGCCCGAGGGACGGATATTTTTTCTGCAAATCCCTTGTTGTTCCCGGCACGATGGTTGAACGAAGCACAACAACGGGCAATTTCTTCCCCGGAAGGCCTGCTCTGGAAATTCTGGAAAGTACATCTTTCACGGATGAGAGGTCTATACTGCCGTTTTCATTCATCGGGGTGGGAACCGCCACGAAAACTACAGGGCAGTTCCGGAGTACCGTTTGCAGGTCGGAATACTGGGGAATGTACCGGTCATAGATAAAAATCTTTGATTTGCCTTTGAATACGTTTTCAAATGCCCTTCCGACCACTCCGTAACCTATTATGCCTATCTTTTTCATTTATCCCGAACCCCTTTTAGCCTATAGTTAAAAGCTTGCAGTATTTATTGTTTTTTCTATACGCTGTACGCTATCCGCTATATGCTGTTTTATTTCCTGCGGCTTAATTCTCTGCTGCGTTTTTCAGCGCTGTCAATAACCTTTTTAAGAATATGCGGAAAATTTTTCTGTTTGAAAACGTTCAAGCCCGCGAGCGTCGTGCCTCCCGGGGAAGTCACCGTCTGTTTCAGCGTTTCCGGCGCAAGCCCCGTTTCAACAAGCATCTTCCCCGCCCCGTATAACAGATATGCCGTAATTGCCCGCGACTGCTTGTCCGTAAATCCTTTTCTCCTGCAGACCGCGCTGATGTTTTCCGCAATGTAGAAAAGGAATCCCGGGCCGCTTCCCGAAATTGCCGTCACGGAATCAAATTTCTTTTCCGGCAGTTTAAAAACAATGCCCAGCGGCGAAAAAATCTGCTCCGTAAGTTTTCCGCACCCGGCGGCATATCTTCCGGTGCAGTAAGGCAGAAGTCCGGCTTTAACACGTACATTCACGTTAGGCATAAGCCTGACAACGGAGGTTTTTCCGCCGGAAACTTTTTCAATTGCCGCCGTTGATATTCCGGCGGCTATGGATATAAGGATTTTTGAAGGGGTCAGAAAGCTTTTTATCTCTTCAATCGTTTCCACAACCTTATCAGGTTTTACGGCCAGTATTATTACGTCTGAATTTTCGGCAAGTTCTGTATTGCTGGCGGGCTGTGCTCCCAGTTTAACCGGCTTTTTGAGTTTCTCTCTTTTTACATCCGAAACGTATAGCCTGTAACGCCCGGCCGATATAATGCCCTCTGCCAGCACCGACCCCATATTTCCGCAGCCTATAACCCCTATCTTTTTCATTTTCGTTAACGCAGGCTAAAGACCTGCGGTTGAAAAATTTTAAATGTGTAGCGGTGCGATTTATCGCACGTTTGTTCGCGGCATAAATGCCACCGCTACAAAAGATGAAATAAATCCGTTATCAGCCGGCTGTCAGGCCAATAACGAATTTAGTTCGCCGGAAAGCAAGGCGGCAAGGAACGAGTAATGA
>JAFGKM010000065.1 GCA_016928555.1 Candidatus Omnitrophota bacterium
CAGAACCCGCCGAATGGGTAGCCGCAGGTCCCGCCTATGCTAAAAAAGCTTCGGCGGGTAAACTTCAGCCTGCACAAAGAAAAAGGAAGGTGTTAAAGGGGGGTGTATATCTTGCCGGGGAGTTCGGTTATAAGGTTTTTCAGGGCAAGCGAGACGAGAATCCCGAATAATTCCGGCTGTTCCATCCCTGCATCTTCAAGCAGTTCGTCAATGGTTATCTTTTTCCTCCCGGCGATTTTATCAAAGACGGCCTTTTCTCTTTCCGTCAGGCCGGCGGGGGCTTTGTTTTCCTGCGCAGGCGTTTTTTTTACCTCAAGGTTAAGCCCTGCTATGATTTCCTCGGGGGTTTCAACAAGCGCGGCGCCTTCTTTCAGGAGCTGGTTTGCACCCTTTGACGTCAAAGCGTCAACCCTCCCCGGGAGTGCAAAAACCTCCCGTCCCTGGTCAAGCGCAAGGTGGGCGGTTATGAGCGCGCCGCTCTTCTGCCCGGCTTCGACGACAAGGACGCCCCGGCAGAGTCCGGAAACAATCCTGTTTCTTCTCGGAAAATTGCCCGGCTCCGGCGGCGCGTCAGACAGGAATTCGGTTATTACCGCCCCCGATGCTTCTATCTTTTTTGACAGGTTCCTGTTTTCCGGGGGATAGCACTGCCCGAACCCGCATCCTGTCACCGCTACGGTTCTGCCTCCCGCCTTCAGCGCCCCGCTGTGTGCGGCGGTGTCAATGCCCCTCGCCATCCCGCTGACTATGACAAGCCCGCAGTATGTAAGCTCCTCTGCAAATTTTTCCGCCATCTTAATGCCGTAAAATGACGGGTTGCGCGTGCCCACTATGGAAAAAAATACGCTGTTGTCCGCAGGCAGGGTTCCTTTTATAAACAGAAAAGACGGCGGGTCAAAAATCTGCTTCAGGGGCGCGGGGTATTCTGCATCCTGTATCGTGACGACTGATATTCCGTTGCGTTCGCAGAAGTCCATCTCTCTCTGCCACGGCAGGGTTTCCCATTCAAGGATATTGCGCGCGATTTTCTCCGGGATGCCTGCTTTGGCAAGTTCAGGGGATGAAAGGCGGAAGATTTTTTCCGCGGTGCCGCATGTTTCCAGCAGACGCTTTGTCCGCACGGGCCCCAGGCCGGCGAGGCCGAGGCATATCCAGAATTTTTTGTCGTCCATTTTAAACGAGGGTATGCGGGTCAAATAGTTTCTGGTGTTCAAGATGCGCAAACCTGTCCGTCATCCCGGCAATATAATCGCAGATTACAATTTCTTTGGGCTCGTATTGCAGGCGTATCTGGGTTCCTGGCGGGAGCTGTTTCGGTTCGGAAAGGTACGCATAAAAAAGGTCTTTTATAATCCTCGCGGCCTTCTGCGCCATTCTTATCACCCTGTAGTGGAAATACATGTTGTCTTCAAGAAACTTCCTCAGTTCGGCGTGTTTTATTTTCATCCCCGCCGAATGGGATATTAACTGCCTTTTCAACTTCCTCGCGTCTACGGCGCTTCCGATACCCGATTCCTTGATGTTTTTTGTGCTCTCTTCCACAAGGTCGCTTACGAGATAGTTTATGAAATTTCTTATCATCAGCCGCCTTTTCAACCCCTGATCCGGCGCATCCTCCTCGGTCATTTCTTCAATCTCCCTCCAGAGCGCCATGGCTTCCAGGTCCATGGATTTTATTATTTCCGATTTTATGCCGTCGTCAAGGTCGTGGCAGGTATAGGCAATCTCGTCGCAAAGGTTGACTATCTGAGTTTCAACCGAAGCAGAGGGGAATTCTGCAAATTCCTCCATGCCTTCTCTTTTCGGGACGTCGTAACTGG
Organism: Candidatus Omnitrophota bacterium; assembly: GCA_016928555.1. Classification (GTDB taxonomy): domain Bacteria; phylum Ratteibacteria; class UBA8468; order B48-G9; family JAFGKM01; genus JAFGKM01. Next base: position 1,821 of record JAFGKM010000065.1, read on the forward strand.
TGGAATGCCTGATGATGCCTTCCCGCACTTCGTATGTCAGGTTAAGCCCCGGATACTGCGCGGTTCTTCTTTCAAGAGCGTCCACAACCTTCAGCCCGTGGCTGTTGTGTTCAAACCCGCCGTATCCTTTTTCTTTCATGATTTCGTTCAGGACGGATTCTCCCTTGTGCCCGAAGGGGGTATGCCCGAGGTCATGCGCCAGGGATACGGCTTCAACAAGGTCTTCGTTGACCTTCAGCACCCGCGCTATCGTTCTCGCCAGCTGCTGGACTTCAAGGGTGTGCGTAAGCCGGTTTCTGTAATAATCGCCTTCGTAATATATGAAAACCTGCGTTTTATATTCAAGCCTGCGGAAAGCCGTTGAGTGTATTATCCTGTCCCTGTCCCTTTGGAAAGGGGTTCTTAACGGATGCTCTGTCTCCTGGTATTTTCTTCCGAGAGTTTCATCGGATTTTACCGCGTAAACCGCAAGATTTTCTTTTTCCATGATTTTTCTTGAAAAACCGTGCGATAAATCGCACCTCTATTGTTGAGGCAGATATACCAGTGGATTAACGGCTATGTTGTCTATGCGTATTTCAAAATGCAGGTATCTAATCCTTGTAGTTCCGCTTTTAATTTTGCCGATAATATCGCCTTTTTGTACGGCGTCTCCCTTTTTTACCGTTATATCGAGGTCATGGCTGTAAACCGTATAGATATTTTCGGAATGCCCGATTATCACGGTCTCCTGATATTTCTGCGTGGTTCCGGCGAAGGCCACCTTTCCGCCGTCCGATGCAAGTACCGTTGTACCGGGTTCGGCAAGGATGTCTATCCCCTGGTTGTCAAGCTCCCCGAATCCGCAGATGATTTTTCCGGCAATGGGCCAGATAAAAACCTTGTCGGCAATTATGGGCCGGAATTCCTGGACGTCCGGCTGTTCCGGCGATGTTGCCTGCGGCATTGCGGCCTGCAGAGCCTTGTCCGGAGGGAGCAGGGGATAAGAGGGCTGTTTTTTTGAGGTTGACGGGATTAGGAGCTTCTGGCCGGCGAAGAGCTGGTCCCCTTTCATTTTGTTTGCGCCTTTGATGCGGGCGATGCCCTCGTTTGTCTCCTTCACGGTTTCCGCACCGTAATAGTATTTTGATATCCTGAAAAGATTTTCGCCGGCTCTGACATAATGGTACGTGGATCCGTGCGAAACGGTTTCCCTTGACGTCGTGCCTATGGTAATGGTGCATCCGGAAATCAGCATGACGAGAAGCAGGACTTCAAGATTGTTTCTGAACAGAACCGCCGATTTTTCAGACAAATACTTCAGCATTTTGTTTTATCCGTGTAACGGCAGAGGTTAACAATGATACAGTTTCCGCAGAGCGGCTTTTTTGCCCTGCATACCGCCCTGCCGTGCAGTATCAGCGCAAATGGAAATGAAATCCATTTTTCGCGCGGCAGGGCTTTCATAAGGTCACGCTCTATTTTCTCGGGCGTTTTATTTTTACTGAGCCCTATGCGCTGAGAGAGCCTTTTCACATGAGTGTCCACAACGATTCCCTCGGCTCTGCCGAATCCCTGGGAAAGCACGACATTGGCGGTTTTCCTCGCAACTCCGGGAAGTTCAACGAGCTTTTCCATTTTATCCGGCGTTTCTCCGTTGTATTTCTTTGCGATTATCTCCGAAAGTTTTTTTATGCTGGACGCCTTGTTGTTGAAAAAATTGACGGATTTAACGGCATCTTTTATGTCTTTTAGAGGAGCCTCCGAGAATTCTTCCGGGGATTTGTACTTTTTAAAAAGGGCGGGGGTTATTTTATTTACCGTCGCGTCGGTGGTCTGCGCGGAGAGTATTGTCGCTACAAGCAGTTGAAAAGGGCCGGCGAACTTCAGCCCTGTTTTTGCGTAGGGATATTCTTTCTCCATCAATTGTATCATCCTGCCGATATTGTCTGCCATACGTTAATTTTACAACATCGCGGGCGTTCGGGCAACCGTTCGCGTGAGCAGAGTCCTAAGCCGCGGGCATTGAAATTACGAATTCGCTTCCCTCGTTGAGAGAGCTCTTAATCTCCAGCTTTCCCCGGTGATTTTTTATTATCCTTGCCGTTATGGAAAGCCCGAGGCCTGTCCCGTCTTTCTTCCCGTCGGTGAAAAACGGGTCTGTTATCTTGTTTATAGCTTCCCCGGATATCCCCTTTCCCGTATCTTTTACGGAAAGAAAAACGCTGTTGTCTTTCAATCCCGTCGTCAGGGTTACACTGCCGGCGCCTTTTATTGACTGTATGCTGTTCAGGACAATGTTTACTATCGCCTGATGCATCTGGTTGGCATCGGCTTTTACAAAGGGGAGTTTTTTATCAAGTATTGCGGCGAATTTCACGTCTTTCCCTATATTGGAGCTTTCAAAAAGCTCTACGATTTTTTCCGCTATGCCGTTGATGTCCACGTCGGTAAGCTCCATCTTTGTCTTGGAAAGAGTAATGACGCTTCTCGTTATGTTTTTGCACCTTTTTATCTCATTTTCTATTATGTTTACGTATTTCTTGTTGCCTGCCGCCAGATTTTTGCTGTCCAGCTCTTTCATCAGAATCTGGGCGTATCCGTATATTACGGTCAGCAGGTTGTTGACTTCGTGCATTATCTCCGCCGAGAGCTGTCCGATTGTGGCCATGTTTTCAAGCTGTCCCATGCGCTCCTTGAGTCCGTTGTTCAGGGTGTTCAGCTCGGCAACCAGCTTTTCGGAACGTTTTTCCAGCCTCCGTTTTTCGCAGCCCTCCCGTACAATTTTTCTTATTTCGGCTATGTCAAACGGCTTGCTGATGAATTCCATCGTTCCAAGATGTATCGCTTTCTTGGCGGCGTCCATGTCGCCGTAGCCGGTTAATATTATAACGGGAACTTTCTCGTCCATCATCCTTATTTCTTCAAGAGTCTCAAGCCCGCTTTTGCCGGGCATTTTCAGGTCAAGGATGATTATGTCCGGGTTGTTTTCGCGGAATGCCTCGATGCCTTCGTCTCCGGAGTCTGCGGTGATTATCCTGTAGTCGTTTTTGAACAGCATCTTCAAGGACTCCCTGGGACCCAGCTCGTCGTCAATAACGAGTATTGTGCCTGCTTTAAGGTCTATATCAGAATCCTTTTTTATATTCAACTGCCCCGAAGTATGCTCTTGTTCCGTATTTTCCATCGTAAGGCCCCCCGTTGTCTATCTTGCGGTCCGTATAAAGATGCGCTCCGAGCATGAGATTGAAAGCCCCGATTTTGGTAATGAATTCACCGCCCGCGGTGATTATGAAACTGTCCGAGTCGGGCATGCTCGGCTCAAGCGTTGAATCCGGTATGGGCGTTGTGAGGTATGCAATCCCGCCGCGGAGTATGGTCCTTTCTGATTTTTTATACTCGGTTCCTATGGCGAAGGTGTAGCAGTCGTCCCAGTCCTTGTCAATCTCATAGGGAGGTATGACGGTTATGTCAACCGGTATTTTATCCATGCATGAATATCCTATCCACTCCGCGTCAAATTCAATCTTAAGCTTCCGGTTCGGATATACGGCTATGCCCAGGCAGGCGGCAGGAGGAAAATCCATCGCCGTTTCTGCGTCTTCCTTAAGCACGCCGGGGACCGAGTAATCTCCGTCATAGTCAATGTCAAAGCCGGTCTTGTATGTTGCGCCGATACTTATATTGTCCGTTTTGTATAAAAGGCCGAAACTCCCACCGTATCCCGTGCCGTCAACGTCCACCTTTGCATGCATTTCGTCGGGAGGGGGAGGAGGCGGCGCAAGAAGGTACTTTAATTCAAGCTTGCTTGTATAGATATTGAATCCCGCGCCGGCGGAAAGTTCGGGGGTAATACCGTAAGCCAGAACCGGAGATATGTTGACCGTCTGCATTGCCGAATAATGCGGCACGGAATACAGCCAGTTTCTTACGGCATCGTAACTCCACTCGGTGCTCTGTCCGTAGGGAACGTTAACTCCCAATCCGAATCTGACGGGAGCAGTTCCCCTGAAATCTGTTGAAAAAAAGAAATAGGGCAGGTAGGCCGTTGACGAATCGGCGTATTCGCTGAATCCGGGGGATTTATATTTTGTCTCCGGAAAAAGGATGTCGGAGCCGATTATAATCTGATGCCCTTTAATCTGTACAAGCCCTGCGGGGTTTTGGGATACAGCGGATGCGTCATCCGCCTGCGCCGTAAAAGCGCCCGCCTGCGATATGGAAGCAGTCCCCGGAGGCGGATTCCTGAATGCCTGTCCGTACAGCAATGAAGCGCTTAAAACCATAACCAGACCTGCCATTGCTATTTTCATTTTCATGAGCCGGTTCTCCTTTCGGTTATACAACAGTATAATTATATGCAAAAAGAGCGTTAAACGCAAAAATAATTTAAAAAAGCGGGATTCCGTTAAAATTTCTTGAAAAACTTTGAGTATCTTGTATAATATTAACTATGGAAACAAACTTTCTGTTCATATCTGCCGCAGGGGCGCCGAAAATACTCTCAGATTTCATCCCTGACAACGGTCTGGGGGCGCTTGCGGGAGCGCTTATAAACGAGGGGCAAACCGTTAAAATTCTGGATTTCAACCAGCCCTCTGTGTTCTCTGAGGTTTTCAGCGAAGACGTAAAGAGATTTCTAGAGGAGTTTTCGTACAATGTATTTATTGAAGAAAAAAAACCTTCCTTCAAACAGATTGCGCGTCTTAAGCTGGCGGAACGCGCGCTTGAGAAGAACAAAAGGGCGTTTTCCCTGCGGCTTGGAAAATACATTGAGGAATTCATAGAAAGAGAGAACGTTAAATGCGCGGGCTTCAAACTGTGGGCGGGGGACGGTTTCAGGTGGTCTCTTGAAGCAGGCCGGTATTTAAAAAAAAGGCATCCGGAACTGAAGATTTTCGGCGGCGGGCCTCAGGTGGATATATTCGGGCAGGAGATTTACAGGGCCGGGGATTTTTTTGACGCGCTGTGCTACGGCGAGGGCGAAGAGACGGTAAAACTCCTCGCAGATTTTGCGAACGGCCGCAAAAGGCTTGAAGATATTCCCAATGTCATATTCAGAAGGGATGACGGCTCGGTCGTAAAGACTCCGAGGAATTACATAGAAGACATGGATAAACTGCCCATGCCCGTATATACTCCGGATGTCTACCTGAACATAAATGAAAAGCTGAAGATGCTTGTTCTGGATGAAAGCCGCGGCTGTCCCAACAGCTGCCATTTCTGCATACATCCCGTAAAGAGCGGAAAGAGGAGAAGCAAGTCCGCGTCCCGCATAATTGAGGAAATAAAATGCGGACGCGATAAATACGGCATCAGGCTTTTCAGGTATGCCGGTTCCAATACCCCCGCGGGTTTGATGGCCGAAGCGGCAGAAAAAATAATCAATGAAAATATTGACGTGCAATATACCAGCTTCGGCCACATAAATGATTTTGACGCGGACTTCGGGATGCTGAAAAAATCCGGATGCGAATCGCTGTTCTTCGGCCTTGAATCCGCCGATGAAGCCGTACTTGAAAAAGGGATGAATAAAAAAATTGACCTAACGCAGGCGAAAAAAATTATTAAAAACTGCAAAGAAGCAGGCATTTTTGCCGTGGTGAGCGTTATTTATCCCGCTCCTTTTGAGACTGCGGGGACAAGAGAAAAAACTATCGCTTTTCTGAAAGAGGCAAAGCCGGATTCCGTCCTCGTGCAGTTTTCAGGGATATACCCGGGAACTATGTGGTTTAAGCATCCCGAAAGATTCAACTTTGCTTTTGACGATAAGGAGACATATCCTCTTGAAGTCATGACGTATCAGATAAAGTCGCTTTTCCCTCCCAGCTACTGGAAGCCCCTGCCTTACAGGATAAACGGGATGCCCTTCAGGGAGTTTGCGGGGGAAACGGAAAGATTTCAGAAAGATTTGCAGAAAGAGGGGATTGAAACATCCATCTCGGACGAGGCGTATCTGCTGAATAAGTTCAGCGGATTTTCCTCGCTGAAGGAGTTCTTGAACAAAAACAGGTGTTACTTTTATTCGGGAAACAGGAAAGAACTGGAGGCGGAGATAGAAACCATCAACTACAGGGCGAAAAATCAAAGCCCCTCACTACTGGGGTATAACAAAGAAGAGTTCGGGGTAAACGGGGCGGGTAAATGAAGAGATGCAGGGTTGCGATAACAGGCGTCGGAGTGATTGCGCCCAACGGCATAGGGAAAGAGGACTTCTGGTATGCTTTGAAGACAGGGAAGTGCGGAATAAAAAAAATAACTGCTTTTGACGCCTCGGAGTTTCCCGTCCGCATCGCCGGAGAGGTTTCGGGCTTCAATCCGGGAGAATACATTGACAGAAAAAAGGCAAGGAGGATGGCGAGATTTTCCCAGTTTGCGGTTGCCTGCTCAAGAATGGCCCTTTACGATTCGCGGCTGGGGCCCGAAGCCTTGAAAAAAGAAAGCCCCGGCATTGTTATGGGTATATCCAGCACCGATTTCAAGACGATGGAGGACCAGTGCAAGATTTTATATTCCAGAGGGCTTGACAGGATAAATCCTGCATCCTCTTTTGTAAGCGTTCCAAACGCCCCTTCGGGGGAGATTGCAGACGCGCTGAATTTGAAGAATTTTAACCTGACGGTTTCAACAGGGTGCGCTTCGGGCCTGGATGCCGTCGGAAACGGATACCAGGTGATAAAGAACGGAGATGCGAAGCTGGTTATTGCAGGAGGGTCGGACTGTCCGGTTACCCCTCTTATGCTGGCGACTTTGTGCGCCGCCGACATTATGTCAAAAAACGAACATCCCGGGAAGGCAAGCAGGCCTTTTGACAGGATGAGGGACGGGGGCGTACTGTCCGAGGGAGCGGCGGTATTAATCCTTGAAGAGATGAATCACGCAGTTGATAGAAATGCCTGCATCTACGCGGAGATTGCCGGGTACGGGCAGAGCATAGAGGGTAAAGACGAGACTGCCGGTTCCGGACTCAGAAGGGCAATACTTAAATGTTTTGCCGATGCCGATGCAAATCCTGCCGAATTGAGCTATATCTCGGCACATGCCCCGTCGGACGTGATCCTTGATTTATGCGAAACAAACGTGCTTAAGGCGGTCTTCGGCTCTGCGATTTACAGGATACCCGTCAGCTCCATAAAAGGGCATATAGGCAATCCGTACTCTGCCGCAGGCGTTCTTCAGATAATCTCAGTTGTCCTCGGAATGAAGGAAGACGTGATAGTGCCTACGCTGAATTATGAATTCCCCGACCCCGAATGCGACCTTGATTACGTGCCGAATTATCCGAGAGTGAACATGATAAAGAAGGCGCTGGTAAATTCACACGGGTTCGGCGGAGCGAATTCCTCAGTTTTGATAAGGAGTTTAGAGTGAACATTACAACGGTGACGCTCATCTTTACCCTGCTGTTCAATGCACTGATTATTTATCTTGTGTATAAAAGCAATCCGAAGCGGCTCTCAAACAGGGTTTTTTCACTTCTCGGAATAAATATAGCTCTCTGGAATATAGTCATTCTGTTTATTGTCAATGCGAAGACTCCTTCAGCCGCGGAAGTCTGGATAAGGGCGGCATTTATCATAGGGAGTATTGTCACTTTAAATCTGGTGTCGCTGGTATGTTCGATCGGAGAAAAAGAGCCGTCTTTTTTGAAAAAGAAAGGGTTTATGCTGATGGCCCTGTTTACGGCAGTTAATTTTTCTCTCGGATTTTTCCCGCCGTTTATCAGGGAAATTATTATAAAGAAAACAGGCGCCGTGGACATGCCGTATGCAACTTACGGGTGGCCTTTTTTTGTGTATTTCGTTCTGTTCCTGACGGTTGCGGGTTATGCTTTCATGCTTCTGCTGAAGAAGCTGAAGACTGAAAAAGGCCTTGCGAGAGCCGAGATTCAATACATCCTGTTAGGATGTCTTCTCGGATTTCTTTACGTTATTTTGTGCAACTTTGTCCTGCACATAATTCTTAAAACGCAGGCGCTTGCCCAGTTCAGCCCTCTCGGCGTGGTAATAATGAACGGCATTATCGGATACGGTATAGCCAAGTACAAGATTCTGGACGTGTCCATAGTGATGCAGAGAGGGCTTTCCTACGTTTTTATCGTGCTTTTCGCCTTCCTGCTTTATAACGTATCCCTCTTTATATTCAAGTGGCTGTTTTTCCCGCAGATTCCGGCGGAATCCCTTCTTCCCGAAACGCTGGCCCTGCTGGTCGTCATTTTTGCTTTTGAACCGGCAAGGAAGAAGATAAACGATTTTGTAAGTTACAGCTTGTTTAAAATGGAGTATTCCCCCGAAGACCTTCTCGCCGGACTTGAAAAAGTTCTCTATACCGCGGGAGACATGAAGGTCTTCATTGACAACTGTCTGCGGATAGTCCTTGAAAGCGTGGGCATAAAAAACGGGAAGGTCTATTTTATGAGGCCGGGAGAACAGAAGCCGTATTTTCTTATCTCAAAGTCCATGCGGGAGTCCGATGTTCCCGAAAAATCCGTTTATCCCGTTAACATGGAAAAGGCCCTCGGCAGGCGGCTTGCTCCTCTTGTAAAAGGCGAGATTGAAAGAAGGATACCGAGCGATGAAAACAGGGCGGTTATAGGAGAAATGGAGGCGCTTGAAACGGAGATGGCGATACCTTTGCTCAGCGAGCAGAAACTCTTCGGGATGTTATGCTTCGGAGAAAAAAGCTCCGGGAAATTTTATACTCCGCATGACGAGGAGATTTTTGCGAGGCTGTCCCATTACCTTTCCCTTAAGGTTCAGAACTTCATGTTTTATGAACAGCTTGAAAGAGTCAGGATATACCAGGAAACCCTCCTGGAGAACCTGCCCATAGGAGTTATCGGCACTGATGCGGGAGGCATGGTTACCGTCGTCAACAGGGAGGCTGAAAGAATAATAGGGTTTGAAAAAGGGCAGGCTGAAGGCAGGCATTTTAACGAAACCCTGCCGGACGAGATAAGAAAAATTTTTTCTTACTCCATTGAAAAGAAGAAAGGTTTGAGGCATCTGAAATTCGTCATTGAAAGGGGCGGGGAGGAGATATCTCTTGACGCAACCTCATCCCTGTTTTCCGACAGGGAAGGGAACCTGTCCGGAGCCCAGGTTATTTTTGCCGACGTTACCCATATCAACGAACTTGAAGAAGGGATGAAGCGCGCGGAGAAGTTTGCCTCTCTGGGCATTATGGCTGCGGGCATTGCGCACGAAATAAAAAATCCGCTGGTTTCCATACAAACTTTTGCACATTTGCTTCCCGAGAGATATAATGATAAAGAGTTCCGGGAGATGTTTTCCTCTCTGACCATAAAAGAGGTTGCAAGGATAAATGCGCTGATTGAACAGATACTGGTCTTTGCAAAGCCGAGGGGCGCGGTTTTTGAAGAGGTGAACCTTATAGATGTTTTAAAAACCACGGCCATCCTGCTTTCGGCTCAGTTCCCGGAAAAAAGCATAGAGATAAAAGAGGACTATTGCCAGGACGTCCTGAATATTGAAGGGGACGAGGGCAAGTTAAAGCAGGCGTTTTTGAATATATGCATCAACAGCGCCCAGTCGCTGAAAACGAAAGGGGTTATAGAAATCAGCGCCGATGAAAACGGCGCAAGCGCTCGTGTTGAGATAAGAGACAGCGGCTGCGGAATAAAAAAGGACGTTATTGACAAGATATTTGAGCCGTTTTTTACGACAAGGGAGAAAGGGACCGGGCTCGGACTGGCAATAGTGACGAGAATAATAGACGAGCATAAGGGCAGCATAAAAGTTGAAAGCGCTGAAGGAAAGGGCACAAGGGTCATAGTTGAACTGCCTTTAGGCGGCGGAGAAAACCCCGATGAATTATATACTGATTATAACGGAGAATAAGACAGTCTTCCTTTCTCTGAAGGTTATCCTTCAGGAGGATTGTTTTGTTGAGGAGTCTCCGCCGGAGTCTGCGCTGAAGGTCATTTCCGAGAGGAGGCCTTCTCTTATCTTCCTTGATTCCCAGCTGAACGAAACCGGCTCGGCGGGACTTATGGCAAAATTGCTTTTGCGCGACCCTTCGCTTACGGTGGTAAAACTTGTTTCTTCCGTAGATATAAACGCAATGCGCGCGGTTGAGTCCGGCGCATTTGACGTCGTGGAAAAACCTTTTGACGCAGAAAGGATAAAGCATATTGCAAAGAGGGCTTTTGAGAGGGAAAAACTTCAGAAAGAAAACGAGGTTTTGAAGGAAAAAGCTGACAGGGCGAACGTTGTAAACAATGTCACGGAAGAAGCTGGCGAGGAGTCCTTTTTCCATGACCTTTTCCGGACGGTGGCCGAAAATTTCCCCGATACGGAAAAGACGGGAATGGAAGTTCTGAAGGCGCTGAAGAAAAGGTTTTATTTCGGCAATATGCTCCTGTTCCTGCGGAACAATGAGATTTTTACGCCCGCCGCTTCTCTCGGGATGGGGGACGTTTTCAATGAATTGAAAATCACCCATGACCATCCGCTGACAACGTGGTTTCTTTCGAGCGGCAGAATACTTAACCTTTCCGCCGAAAAAGACGTTTCCTACGAGTGCCGCAGTTTTATGGAGGTTTTACACTGCCGCCTTGCGTTCCCCATAAAAACGCTTAACGGAAGGCTCATAGGGATTTTATTGGCAGGCGGCAAACTTACGGGGCTTGACACCACCTTAGGCGAGATATCTTTTTTAAGCGTGATAATAGATTACTTGAGCGCTGTTTTTGACAATTCATTCCTTTACAGGGAAATATCTTTCCGCAAGGATTACCAGGATGCGATACTCCGCAACATCCCCACGGGGATTATAACGGTTGACAGGGACGGAAGGATAGTAATCTTCAACTCTTATGCCGAAGAGATTTCAGGGATTAAATACGAGGAGCTGAGAGACAAGCCTGTGGAAAAAGCAGGTTCCCAGATAGCGGATTTTATGAGAAGGGCTTTGAAATCCGGGGAGGCATTCAACAGGATAGAGATTAATTATAAGCCCGGGAATATACTGCTCGGCCTCAGCACAAATCCCATAAGGGACGAAAAGGGGGATATAAGCGGGGCGCTTGCCATTTTCCAGAACCTGACTTTCATCAAGGAGGTGGAAAAGAGAGAAAAGGAGGCGGAAAGAAACAGATACTGGACTTCTCTTGCCTCCCGGCTGTCGCATGAGCTCAAAAATCCGCTTGTGGCAATAAAGGCCTTTGCCCAGATGCTCCCTTCAAAATACGAAGACGGAGAATTCAGAACCAGCTTTTCCGAAGTTGTGCAGTCCGAGGTTCGGAGAATCAACGAAATAATAGAAAAGATAAACAAGCTGGCGGATTCAATGGAGTTGAAAACCAGCCGGGTGGATATTGTCGGATTATGCAGCGGACAGATAAACGAAATATGCAAGGACGGCGGCGTAAAATTCAATTTTGCCGGACACGAGAAAATCTTTGTTCCCGCAGACGCCGAGAAAATAAAAGAGGCAATCGGGTATATCATGGATTTTATAAATGAAGACACCGCCGGCAGCGGAACCGTGAACGTGTCTTTCGACAATAAAGACGAGAACCTTGAAATAAGCATAGTAGAAAACGGCAGTAAAATAAATTTCAACAGTTCCGAGGACGTATTCATCCCGTTTAATACGGCGACGAGAAGCTCTGTTTCCATAGGCGTGGTGCTTGCAAGAAAAATACTGGAGTCGCACGGCGGAAGTTTCAATTGCATGCTTCTGCCCTCCGCAAAAAATTTTGTCATAACTCTGCCTTCCGATAAAGATAAAGATGGATAAAAAGAAAATTCTCGTGATTGACGACGACCCGAACATCTGCGAGTTGTTCAAGAATGCCCTGGAAAGCGAAGGATATAAAACGTCTCTGTACCCGGACGGGAAAGAAGGGCTGGCCAGTTTTGAAAAAAACGGGAGCAGCCTAATACTGCTGGACCTGCAGATGCCGAATATGGACGGCTTTGAAATGCTGTCAAAGATAAGGGAAAGAGACAAGGAGATTCCGGTCATAGTGATAACGGGGTTCGGCACAGTTGAGAATGCAGTCAGGGCGTTGAAATCCGGCGCAACAGACTTTCTCGTCAAGCCTCTCATTATCCAGGATTTGCTTTTTACCGTAAAGAGAAGCCTTGAGTCAGGGATGCTCACCAAAGAAATCTCAAAATTCAAAATGATAGAAGCAATCCTGGAACTGAACCGCGTTCTTGTCTCCCTCACAAGCCTTGATTTACTGCTGGACAGGGTTGTTTCCATAATGGACAACATTTTTCAGCCGGAGAAAATCGCCGTTTATATTGCCGGGGCCGAGGAGGAAGGCCTTTTTTTGAGGAAAAATGTTTCAAAAAGCAGTTTTAAAAAGGGGAAAAGCCCCCTTAGTTTCAGGCACGACGAAGTTGCCGATATTTTCAGGAACAGAAAGGCGAGGGTGGAGAAGACAAAAAATCACGGGATAAAAATTCCTCTATGCGGAAAGGAAAAAGCCATAGGTTTTATAGACGTGGAATTTCCGGAAGGCAGGGAAATAAAGGAAGAGGAGATTAAATTCCTTGAGGTTTTCGCAATACAGGTCGGCATAGGCATAGAGAACGCAAATCTGTTTGACGTGGTGAAAGAGTCCTATCTTAACTCGATAAGGTCGCTTGTAAACTCTCTTGAAGCGAAAGATGCGTATACAAAGGGACATTCCGAGCAGGTTGCGTATTATTCGTGTTTAATAGGCAGGGAGATGGAACTTCCTGCGAGGGACCTGGAGATTTTAAGGAATGCCTCCTACCTGCACGACCTCGGCAAGCTCGGCATTAAAGATTCTGTGCTTCTTAAGCCCGGCCCGCTTGACAGGGATGAGATTGAACTTATAAGGCAGCATCCCTCAATGACGATAAAGATACTGGAGCCTCTGGGATTGAGGAAGGAGGAGATTGACACCTGTTTTTATCACCATGAAAGGATTAACGGAAAGGGGTATCCCGCCGGGTTGAAAGGAGAAGAAATTCCGTTTTTCGCAAAGATACTGTCTGTCGCCGACGCTTACAGCGCAATGGTTTCAGAGAGGCCTTACAGGAAAGGGCTTACCAAAAAACAGGCCGTAAAGGAATTGGAAAAATGGGCGGGAATTCAGTTTGACCGTGATATTGTAAACGTTTTTTTGAAAATTCTTTCCGAAAACGAAACCGGGGAGGTGATAGATAATGAAGGAAATTGAGATAGGCAGGATTTCCCATTATTTTAACCACATCTCTGTAGCGGCCATGAAGATTGAGAAAGGCGAATTGAAGAAGGGCGACAGCGTGCACATCAAGGGACACAGCGAGGATTTTGTACAGGCGGTAGGCTCAATGCAGATGGAGCACGGCGATATAGACGCCGCAAAGGCCGGGGATGACATAGGATTCAAGGTTGACAGGAAGGTGCATGAAGGAGATGTCGTATACAAAATAGTGGAAGAATAAACTCTTTTAAAAAAAAATCTAAACCCCTCACAAGAGGGCTTAAGATGAGAGAGTTCCCCGGAAAAACCCGGGGCGAGCAGGGTAAAGGAGAGGCAATATGGTTAAGTTTATGCGTTTTTTTTCAAATGACATGGGTATAGACCTGGGAACGGCGAATACCTGCGTGTTCGTCAACGGCAAGGGGGTAATCCTCCAGGAGCCTTCCATAGTTACGATAAACGTTGCCACGAAGGAAGTTGTCGCCGTGGGCAACGAAGCCAAGAGGATGCTCGGCAAGACGCCTTCAAACATTGTTGCAATGAAACCGATGAAAGACGGCGTTATTGCGGATTTTGAAGCCTGCGGCTCAATGCTTAAATATTTTATTGAGTGCGCCAAAACCCCGAGGCACCGTTTTGTCCTCCCCCCCAGGATAGTCATTGCGGTTCCCTCCGGCATAACGAGCGTTGAGAGAAGGGCAGTCAAGGAAACAGCTCTCAAGGCGGGGGCAAGGCTGGTTCATCTTGTGGAAGAGCCGATGGCGGCGGCCATAGGGGTAGGCCTTCCGGTGGCAGAGCCTTGCGGGAGCTTTATTCTTGATATAGGCGGAGGCACGACGGAAATGGCCGTCATTTCCCTCGGAGGCATTGTACTGACGAGGAGTCTCCGGATTGCCGGAAACGAAATGGACGAGGCTATTATAGATTACATGAAAAAGAAATACAACCTGCTTATAGGGGAAAGAACAGCCGAGGAGATTAAGATAAAGATAGGTTCGGCTTTCCCCCTTGAGGATGAACTTACCATGGATGTAAACGGAAGAAGCCTTGTTGAGGGGCTTCCCAAGATGGTCAAGATAAATTCCGAGGAAATCAGGGAAGCATTGAAAGACACTCTTTCGCAGATAGCCAATTCAATCAGGGACGTTCTTGAAGAAACCCCTCCGGAGTTGTCCAGCGACCTTATAGAAAAAGGCGTAACTGTTGCCGGGGGCGGCGCCCTGCTTAAAGGCGTTGACAAGCTTATTTCCCAGGAAACCAAACTGCCCGTCATAGTTGCGGAGGACCCTCTGACGGCTGTCGTAAGGGGCACGGGCAAGATGCTTGAGGAAACAAGTTATTTCAGGCAGTTCCCTCAGGACTGATAAAAGAATATCTCAAAAGTAAAAGCTCAAAAGTCAAAACTGAATAGAAGAGATTAAAACTGAAAGGATCTCTAAACTTTTTACTTTTAAGTTGTAATTTTGACTTTTAACTTTTGACTTCTCACTTTTTTAAAATAGGCATGGAAGAATGACATGTTATGGCGTTTTAGAAGGGAAATCATATTTGTTCTCGGCATTGCCGTCTCCTTACTTGTTATAAACAGGAGCTATGTAAGGGAGCGCAGGGCTATTGAAAACGGGCCGTATCCTGAAGTGAAAAAAATCAGTTACGAGGAGCTGGCCGCAGAGAATAGACGATTGAGGGAAATTCTTGACATCAAAGCGGAAAATCCTTCCCTTAGAAAATTTACCGTAAGCGAAGTCATTTCCATCAAGCCTTTTGTTTTTCCCGCAGAAATAATCGTTAACAAGGGTGAGAGGGAGGGTTTGAAAGAGAATATGGCGGTCGTTTCAAAAGACCTTTTTCTGATAGGCAGAATCGGAAGGGTGTGGAGCACGGCATCATCGGTAATAACCATATTTAACGCCAAGTCCAAAATAAGCGTTATTGTAGACAGCACCAGGGAAACAGGCGTGCTGGAAGGGGGAAGCATTCCGTTCCTTTCCCTCAGGTATATTCCCGCGGACAGCCCCGTTAAGAAAGGCGATAAAATTTTAACCTCGGGATACAGCGATTTTTATCCCAAGGGCATAGAAGTCGGAGAGGTGGCAAGTATAGAGAAGGTATCGGATACGCTATTCCTGAAAATCCACATAAAGCCGTACGGCTATTTTTCCGGCATTGACGAGGTGCTTACGGGTGAATAAAAAGCTGATAAGGTTAACCGAGCAGTTTCTTATAATGAGCGGTTTGCAGGTCGTTATCGTTACGTATCTTAAAACTGCGGTCGCCCCGTCTTTTTTTCTCGTTTGGATTCTTATTGTCGCATGGGAAGGAGATGCTGAAATAGCCCTCGGCCTGGCTTTTATTACGGGCATTGTTTACGACGTCATATCGAGGGGCGTAATAGGCACGACAAGCGTCATTTTCCTTTTCATCGTTTACCTTAACTGTTTTCTGGCGCCGAAAAGCATGGCCGGAAGGTTCGCAGGCGCCTTTATTTCAAGCATGGTTTACCTGCTGGTTTTTCTGTTTGAGTATCAAAAAGGGTTCTTGTGGGGTGCAGGGGCGATATTGAAATATTCGCTTTTGTTTTCCTTGTGGAACTCTTTAATACTTGTCGTAATTGAATTCGGGATGAGAAAACTGAGATGGAGAAAGAAAGAGTATTTATCAATCTGACAAGGATTGTATTCGCCGTCATTATACTGAGATGCTTCTACCTTCAGGTTGTAAGGTATCCGTATTACAGGAACCTTTCAAACAGGAACTGCATAAGAACCGTAGAAACCGGTATTCCCCGGGGCATTATTTATGACCGCAACATGAGAGTCCTTGCAAAAGACGCGCCTTCGCTCCATCTGGTTTTTGTGCCTCACGACCTGGAATCTCCGGAGAAACAGGCAGCCATTCTTGCACGGATTATACCCTTGAGCAGTTCCGAAATCGTCAGAAAATTCAAGGCGAGATACTCCAATCCTTTTGACAGGGTTTTTTTGAAGAGAAAGCTTACGCAGGAAGAAATTGCGCTCATAGAAGAAAATGCCCTCGAACTGCCGGGCGTCTTCATACAGGAGGGGCTTGTAAGGGAATACGCTCTCGGCAAGGAGACCTGCCATCTTCTCGGCTACATCGGGGAGATAACCGAGGAGCAGCTGCGCATTTACAGGGAAAGAGGGTACAGGATGGGCGATACCATCGGGCAGGAGGGGTTGGAGAAAAGCTATGACGAAGTTTTGAGGGGCTGCGCCGGAGGCATCCAGGTTGAGGTGGATGCCCTGGGCAAGTATAACAACGAAAAAATTCTGGGAAAGAAAGAATCCGTTCCCGGAAACAACCTCGTTCTGACCATAGACCGGACCATACAGGACATAGCGCATGAGGAGATGGGCGGAAGGCGTGGATGCGTTATGGCGATGGACCCGCGCAACGGACAGGTCCTTGCGCTTTTGAGCAACCCGGGTTTTGACCCCGACGACATTAAATCCTATCTTGACAAGGACGGACATCCTTTTCTGAACAGGGCGATAAAAGGCATGTATTCCCCGGGGTCGGTATTCAAAATTGTCACGGAAACGGCGGTTCTGGAGACAGGGGTAATTGGGGACCTTGACCGCGTTGAATGCACGGGTGAGATTGAAGTTGCCGACAGGATTTTCCACTGCTGGAAGGAAGAAGGCCACGGATGGGTTGATATAAATCTTGCGCTTCCTTATTCATGCAATGTCTTTTTCGGAACGGCCGGCCTGAAGGTAGGAGTATCAAAGATGCTGGAATTTGCCTCCCTTTACGACCTGGGCAGATTAACCGAAATTGACCTGCCGGGCGAAAAGGGGGGGTATCTGCCGGGCAGGCACGAAACGGACCCCCTGAATCTTTCAATCGGCCAGGGCCCCATACTCATAACTCCCTTACAGGTTCTGTCGCTTATATCCACGGTTGCCAACGGCGGAAATATATGGAAGCCGTACACAGTAAAAGAAATACTGTCGGCGGACGGCAGGAAAATCAAGGAATTCACCCCGACGCTGAGAAAGCCGGTGTACATAAGCTCAGAAACTATTGAGGTACTGCAGAGGGGTTTGAGAAACGTTGTGCTTTTCGGCACGGGCGGGCAGGCAAGAGTGGAGGGGGTTGAGGTTGCCGGCAAGACGGGTACGGTCCAGAGGGCTCACAGGGATCTGGAGCTTGAAACGCACGGGTTTTTCGTATGCTATGCGCCCGCCGATTCGCCTAAAATAGCAATGGTCGTTTTTCTGGACAGCGGCGCAAGTCCCGAAGCCGCAAGAATCGCCGGCAGAATTTTAAAGAGAGTCCTCGTTACCGGGGAAAAGTCCGAGGGAGAAGAAGAGTTTACGGAGGAAGAGACGGAAAATGTTGAAATATTTTAAAAGCAGGATAGGGGACAATATGCTGTTTTTCTGGACCTACCTGCTCATATTTATTGGACTGCTTCTGCTATTCAGCGCATCCAAGGGCGTTTTGATGAAGGAAGGGCTTTTCTTGAAACAGTGTATCTGGCTTGTGTCAGCAACCGTAATAGCGATATTCGTCAAAAAAATTGATTACCGGGATTTTCGCAAGATTGCCCCCGCACTCTATCTGATAATGCTTCCGCTATTGCTGGCGGTCTTTTTTTCAGGCAAGGTCAGCGGCGCTTCAAGGTGGATAAGAATAGGCCTTTTCAACTTTCAGCCTTCGGAATTTGCAAAACTGATAACCGTGATAACCCTTTCCTCATACTTCGCCGAGAGGGATGTCAGGCGTTTCCCCGTCTTTTTTGCAAGCCTGATTATCATGGGCCTGCCCTTTCTTCTGATTCTTCAACAGCCGGACCTCGGCACGGCGTTCATATTCATAATAATCTTTTTTGCAATTCTTTATCAGGCGGGCGCAAGCAGGCTGCAGATGGCGGTTCTTTTCTGCGCGGGCTTATTTTCAAGTCCCGTTTTGTGGTTTATGATGAAGCCGTACCAGAGGGAGAGGATACTCACCTTCGTAAACCCCATGAGAGACCCTCTGGGCAAGGGATACAATCTGATACAGTCAATCATAACGATAGGCTCCGGAGGATTTTTGGGCAGGGGTTATTTAAGGGGCACCCAGACCAAGCTTGCCTTCCTTCCCGAATACCACACCGACTTCATCTTCTGCGTGCTTGCGGAGGAACTCGGCTTTATCGGCATAATGATACTTTTCGCCATATATTTCATGTTTTTCAAAGCCGTTGCGGGAACCATCTCTTCAACGCGCGACAGATTTGCAAAATTGATGGCGACGGGCATCCTCGTCATTTTCATTGCGCAGGCAGTGATAAACATAAGCATGACGATGGGGCTTTTCCCAGTAGTGGGCATCCCCCTTCCTTTCATAAGTTATGGGGGCTCTTCGCTTATGGTTTCCCTTATTTCTGTGGTTCTGCTGGTTAATATTAAAGAAAACTCCCTGATGTTCTGACTCTCATTACCACAGAGAAAAGAAAGCTGTTTCCGTGCTCGGAGTTTCAGCACAGATAAGAACTACGGCGAAATCTGACTCCCGGAGAACTCGCCCGCCCCTTTCGGCGGACTCATACAGCTCCGGGCAATGTATCCGTCAGAACGCTTCCGCTTTTCGCCTTGTCTTAGGGCTGTGCTTCCGCAACGTTCACGTCAACTCTTTCTTTTCTATATGGAAGGTGTTTATTTATATCAATTATGGAAAGACATATAGAAAAGCTTTTGCCGCATGTACAGGTTCCTGTGCGGTATACCGGCGGCGAAATAAACGTATGCCGCAAGCCCCATGGGGACGCCCGCGTCAAATTTGCCCTGTGCTACCCCGACCTTTATGAGGTCGGCATGTCCTCCCTGGGCATAAGGATAATCTACGGTCTGCTGAACGAAATAGACGGAGTTGTCTGCGAGAGGGTATTCTGCCCGGAAAAGGATATGGAAGACCTGCTTAAAAAAAATAAAAATCCTCTATTTACCCTTGAATCAAAAGAGCCGGTAAAAAACTTTGACGTACTTGGGTTCAGCGTATCCTCGGAACTCAACTATACCAACGTCCTGAACGTCCTTGAACTTTCGGAGATACCCGTCCTGCGCTCGGAAAGAAAAGAAGGCGACCCTTTAGTCATTGCAGGAGGGAACTGCATATTCAACTTTGCGCCTCTGTCTGCGTTTATAGACTGTTTCGCGGTGGGCGAGGGAGAAGAGGTTATCCCTGAGATAACGGAAGTTTTAAAAGAGAAAAAAGGCGGAAAAAGGGAAGACATAATTGCGGCGCTCTCAAAAATAGAAGGCGTTTATGCGCCGGCTTTTCCTGCGGAAACAGTAAAAAAAAGGTTTGTTAAGAATTTTGACGCATCTTTTTTTCCGGTTAAGTGGCTTGTGCCGCTCACCGAAGTAATACATGACAGGATATCCCTTGAGATAATGCGCGGCTGCGGCCAGGGATGTTTTTTCTGCCAGGCGGGAAGCTGCTGGAGGCCGGTAAGAACCAGGAGCGTGGAAACTCTGGCGGAGATAGCAAGACAGGCATATAAAAACACCGGCTATGAAGAGTTTTCGCTTCTCTCCTTTTCCTCGGGCGACCATCCGGAAATAGAACGTATTTTTGAAAAACTCCTGAGGGATTTTGCCGGCCGGAAGGTTACTCTCTCATTCCCTTCCATAAGGATAGACACCTTTTCTTTTGAGCTGGCGGCGCGGACTAAAGAGATAAAAAAGACCGCGCTCACCTTTGCTCCGGAAACCGGGGAATCTTTGCGCTTCAGAATAGGCAAGAAGATAAAAGACGGCGAACTTACCGAGCTTGCCCGGAAGGCCCGGGCCGGAGGCTGGAGGCAGATAAAACTCTATTTCATGCTCGGACTGCCTGGCGAGGAGGACTCCGATATACTTGATGCGGCCCGCCTCATAAACGAGCTTTCAAAAATTCTGTCAGTCAAGGCGGCTTTCAATACATTCATCCCCAAACCGCATACGGTTTTTGAACGGCGGAGGTTTATAACCGCGGAGGAATATCTTTTCAAAAAACGCCTTCTTGTTGAAAACGTATGGAGAAACAGGCACATAAGGCTTACCTTCCACCCGTATGAAATGAGCCGAACGGAAACCTTGCTCGGCAGGGGGGACGAAAGTCTGTGCGCAGTCATTAAAAGAGTCCGCGAAAAAGGAGGCATGAGGGAAAACTGGGATGAGCATTTCAGGCCTTCCGTCTGGGAGGAAAGTTTCAGGGAAGAAAACATGGATGTGTCCGCTTATCTCGGCGAGCTGAAGCAGGATGTTTTACCCTGGCATAAAATCAATATCAAGATGACTTCATCCATATAGCATCGTTGGCTGAGAAATCCCCTCTTAATCCCCCCTTTATAAAAGGGGGGCATGGGGGGATTTTGCAGACAACAAAGCTCTATGTAAGAAATCAAACCGGTATCAGGATTCTATAAATTCGGCATGCACCGTTTTCAAAGCTTTTGCCCCGTCCGATTTTTTGATGACGCAGGAAATTTTTATCTCCGACGTGCTTATCATTTCAATGTTGATGCGCTCTTTCCCCAGTGCGTGGAACATCCTTCCCGCAACGCCGGGGTGGTTCATCATGCCGATGCCTATTATGGAAATCTTGGCGATATCCCTGTCGCAAACCACATTTTCCGCCATTACCTCTTTGCCCAGTTCTTTTGTGATTTTAAGAGTCTTTTCGGCGTCCGTGATGTTTACGGTAAACGAGATGTCGGCAAAATTATCCTTGCTTACGTTCTGCACTATAACGTCCACGTTGATGTTTTCCTTTCCGAGCGCGGTAAACAGCATTGAGGATATCCCCGGTTTGTCCGGCACCCTGAAGACGGTTATCTTTGCCTGTTTTGCATCCAGAGAGACTGCAGAAACGTCGGTTCCTTCTTTCATTGCCAGCTCTTTTACCATGGTTCCTTCTCCTGCCCCGAAGGTTGACTTGACCGAAAAGGGGACGTTGTAGCGTTTTGCAAATTCAACCGCCCGCGACAGCATGACCTTTGCGCCCGTTGACGCCATCTCAAGCATCTCGTCGTATGAAATTTCCGGTATCGGTTTTGCTTCCGGCACAAGGTTCGGGTCGGCCGTGAATACTCCGTCCACGTCGGTATAAATATCGCAGGCATCCGCCTTCACCGCCGCGGCTACGGCTACGGCGGTAAGGTCGGAGCCTCCCCTGCCTAAAGTGGTTATCGCGCTATCAGGGCTCAGCCCCTGGAATCCCGCTATCACGACGATATTGCCTTTTTCCAGCTCTTTAATTATCCTTGCCGGCTCAATGGTCTGAATTCGCGCCTTCGTGTGGACGCTGTCGGTTTTTATTCCCGCGAAATATCCGGGAAACCCTTCGGCCGCCTCCCCGAGCTTTTCAATTGCCATGCAGAGCAGGGCGACCGTCACCATCTCTCCGGTGGAAAGCAGTATGTCCATCTCCTTTTCGGGAGGTTCGGAAATAATTTCCTTCGCAAGTTTTATAAGGTTGTCGGTTGTTTTCCCCATAGCCGACACAACGGCGACAATCCTGTTGCCGTTCCTTTTTTCCGCGACGATTTTTTCCGCAATGCGGCTTATTTTTTCCGTTGTGGCAACCGAACTGCCGCCGTATTTCTGCACAATCAATGCCATTCTGCCTCCTGTAAAAAATCCGCAATTTTAAAAAATAATTATACTATGGAACGTAACTACGGGCAAAATAAAGTAGAAGTTGCGGCAAAAGTTGAAAGCAAATCCACCCCTGACCCTCCTTTCAAAAGGAGGGGAGTCATAATAGTTTCCCCCTTTGAAAAGGGGGATTAAGGGGGATTTTGAGAATTCAGGAAATTTTGTCTCTGTGCTTTTTGCGGATATTGGTGACTGCAAGGAAGGCGGTCAGTGCCGCCATGATGAAAAGCCCCCTGCTTACTTCGGGAAGAATATCGTTTACCGTCTTTACTGCCTGCCATGTATTCAGAATCAGGATGCCTTTTGCCGCAAGCGTTAAACTGACAGCCGACCAGATAAAGATAGCGGTCTTCCTTCTGTTTCTTATGCGGCGTGCGAGAATGAATATGGCCGCCGCCCAGAAAAGCCATGAAAGCCTCTGCCATGCGTCCAGCGAGCGGTAATAAAAGAAAAACCCCGTGAACGGTTCAAAGAAATACCCTCCCGGACGAACCTCACGCCTGTACTCCAGCGCCCTGAACCGTCCGGCCTCCCTTTTTTTCAGCGCATCAATAACCTCTTTTTTGCGTGACGCGTTATCCATCTGTCCCCATCCCTGAGCTTCAAATCCCGTCCATACATTGCAGAAGTTCTGCCAGCCGTGCCAGTTGCTGCCGCTTACCATGACAAGCCCTTCTCTCCGGCAGATTCCGATTAATTCCTCCCGCGATTCCTGCGAAAGGGGGACGGAAGAGTTGCCGGCAATCTCAAACCCGTCAACGCCGGCTTCAGCCAGTTCCGTCGGGGATAACTGCGGTTTTTCTCCGGACCAGTAATGGGGGACGACAACCGCCCCGCCCCGGCTGTGGACGGCGCTTATTAATCCTTCCATGGTTTCAAACTTCTTTTTGTCAACCGCTTCCTCAATCCCCAGAAGGTTGAGATAAACGCCCTTGAACCTGGTTTCCTGTGCAGGTATAACCGCGGCGCCGATAGATTCAGCCCGGAGCAGTTCTTCCTGCTCAACCGGTCCATGCCCTATCCAGTCGTGTTCGGTAAGCGCCCATCCTTCAAATCCGCAGTTTAGGTGCCATGAGAGGCTTCTCTCTGAAGTAACGATGCCGTCATGGGAAAAAAACGTATGAGAATGAAGGTCAACAAAAACCTCGCCGGGTTTATCCGACGTCAGGCGGTATTTAGGCAAAGGGACAAGGATGCAGTAGATAATGAACAGCGAAAAAGAAACTGCGGTTACAACCATCCCCCGGAGAATTTTTCCCGTTTTTTTCGTCCGCGGTCCTTTTAATCCGGTGAGGGCGAATATAATCCATATGGCCGAAAGCCAGATTATCCACGACAGAATCTGCATCCTTGGCCGTATGAAATTCGAGAAATAAAAAGGGAAATCAAGAAACGGAGAGAAGATGCGGTTCACCAAAGGAACAATGAGTTCAACATCCGCTGCGGCAGCGCCGGTTGCGGAGTTAATCAGACTTCGCGGCACTTCCGGAAAAGCAAGCAGGAGCAGAATGACAGAAATAATAATGTAAAACAGCCGGATTCTCGCTATTTTTTCCTGCATTATTTTGTCTCTGAGAAACTGTCGCCCGTTATTATCTTATGCCCTTTCAAAAATTCCCGTACCGGCATCCTCTTTTTCCCTTCAATCTGCACTTCCATGATTTTAAGAAAAGTATCTCCGCCGCAGGCAACACAGATGAAATCCTTGCCTGTGTTTGCAATCTCTCCCGGCTCTCCGCAAGTCCCGCATTCCGTCCCGGGTTCGGCATGAAAGATTTTAAGGTATTTGCCGTTTATGTATGTGTATGCTCCTGGCCATTCTTTTGTTCCTCTTATGAGGTTGTAAATCTCCGCGGCCGTTTTATTCCAGCGTATAAGCCCGTCTTCTTTCGTGAGTTTCCTTGCGTAAGTGGGGGTTCCTTCCTGCGGCGACGGCGCCGCTCCTTTTTTAATCAGCCTGATGCTTTCAATAAGTATATCCGGCGCAATTGAAGACAGGCGGCTTTTCAGGGTGAATATGTCGTCTTTTCCGTCAACGGCGGTTTTCTTCTGCATTATAATGCCGCCGGCGTCCATTTTGCAATGCATATTCATTACCGTAATCCCCGTCTCTTCCTCTCCGTTGATGAGCGCCCATTCCATCGGCGCCGCGCCCCTGTATTTCGGCAGTAGAGACGGATGGACGTTGATTGCAGCGGCGGACGGTATCTCAAGCACGGAGCACGGCAGTATTTTTCCGTAGGAAATCAGCACGATTAACTCCGGTTTCAGGTTTTTGAGAGAGTCTGCAAAATCCCTGCCGGAGAGAGACTCGGGCTGATAAACGGGGATATTATTTTTCAGAGCCCATTCCTTTACCGGGGTGCAGGAGATTTTCAATCCTCTGCCTTTCGGCCTGTCAGGAGACGTGACAATTCCAAGCAAACGGGAATGCTTTTTTAATTCTTCAAGCGAAGGGATGCCGAAGGAATCGCTTCCGAAGTATAGTATTTCATTCATTTCTGGAATACAAGGGCGCCTGCAGAGACAACCCCTGTGTTGGCGCCGAGCCCTGCAGGTACAACGCGCACATTTTCCGCAAGTATTTTCATTGCACGCTGTTTTATAGTAGCTTCAACGGTCTCAAACATAATTTCCGCCCTCTGTGACACACCTCCGCCTATTATTATCAGTTCAGGGTTAATAAGGTTTACAAGTCCTGCAAAAAGTGCTCCGAGGCATACTCCCACGTCTATCCATATTTCCGTAGCGACTTTATCTCCCTGTTTATAAGCATCCGATATTATCTTCGGCGTGATATCCTCCAGTTTCCCGTTCACGAGTTCGGATATTGCCGTTTTTTTGCCGTTTTTTATTGCGTTTACCGCCCGTTCCACTATGTAATCCCTGCCTACGAATCTTTCTATACACCCGTAATTTCCGCACTTGCACCGCGGGCCTTTGTAGTCAATGGTTATATGCCCTATCTCGACTGCGGAATACTTCCCGCCGCGCATGAGTTTTTTGTCCTTGACTATTCCGCCTCCGAGTCCCGTGCCGAGGGTTATGCATATAATCGTGCTGTACCCTTTTCCCGCCCCGAATAAAAACTCGCCCCACGTTATCGTATTCACGTCGTTTTCAACAACAACAGGCAGGCGGTATTTATCAGCGATAATTTTTTTCAATGGCAGATTATTCCATTCCGGAAGGTTCGGAGCGGCGAAAACAACGCCCTTATCGTCCACGACTCCGGGTGTTCCTATCCCTATGCCCGCGATTTCATCCGCGCACCCTTTAATCGCAAAGTCAATGGCTTTTTCTATCTGCCGCAAAACGGCATCGCGGCTGTTCTTCTCGGCCATCGTGGGGAACTGCTCTTTCTTCAGAACATTCCCCTTATCGTCAGTAAGCCCGGCTTTTATATACGTTCCCCCAAGGTCGACACCCACCGCTTTCTTCATCATTTTCCCCTTCACTTTTTGCCGAAGGGCAGTTTGAACCCCTTCTTTTTAGGCGCTTCTGCCGGCGGCTGTGCCGGTTTCTGCTCTCTGGCAGACGCTTCTGCCTGCGTCGGAACCGCAGGAATTGCGGCCTGTGTTTCTTCTGGTGCGGGTTCGGGATATGCTCCGTATTTCTTTACAAGCTCCATTACCCTGCAGTACTGCTGAAAACTTACGTTATTCGGTATTGAATGGTCCGAATGGTAAATGTAACCGCCGTCCCTTTTCGCAGTTTCAATCTTTCTTTTTATCTCTTCTTCTATTTTTGCAGGGTCTTCGTCTGCCATAAGCCGCACGTCTATCCCTCCCATAAATGCAATGCTTTCTCCGTGTTTTGCTTTCAGATTGACCAAGTCCATCCCCGCCTTGACCTCAAGAGGCTGGAGGCAGTCCAGGCCGGCTTCTATAAGAGTTGGTATGAGCGCCGATACGTTCCCGCAGCTGTGAAGCAGAGTCTTCATGCCTCTTGAATGAAAATACGCATAAAGCAAACGGTCTGCCTCATAATGCGTCTTCTGATACGAATCGGGAGAAAAAAGAAGGCCGTTTTTGTATCCGAGGTCGTTGTAAAGGAATGCGCCGTCAAATTTATATCCGTTCATGAGCATCAGTTCTGCCATTACAATAATATTCTCCGCCAGAGTCATAACCATATCTTTAACCCATTCAGGGTCTTCCGCGATGGTTGTGAGCAGTTGTTCGGAATTCATGTATTGCTGGAGGGCGTCATATCCGCAGGCCGCGCTGAAACAGGCAAACTTCCCTTCGTCGTATTCCCTCTGATTGCGGGAAAGTCCGCTTGCCCAGTCAACCCTTGTAAAGCCCGGCTTCATCCTCTTTTTAATCTCTTTCCAATCGTCTTTAGTCTTTATTGGGCAGTCCATAACCTCTGGCGTGGTTGTGCAATCCCTGTGGTTTTTCCTTTTGCCTCCCTGGGGTGTGGTGGTAATTATGTATTCATCGTTTCTTTCCAGAACCTTTACCGGAAATCTCGGAGTGAGGTCGGCTCCGTAAAATACAATTTCGTATCCGAAGTATTCCTCAGGAGACATATCCTCGGGCAGTCCCTCCCTGTGCCATCTGTTCACCGTTGCGCCCCACGGACTGTCATGAATGGGGATTCTGTCTGCATTCTTATGATTAAGCGCCGTTAAAACTCTTTCTCTGCTTGTCATTTTATCTTCCTCCTTATAAATCCCCTCTTAATCCCCCCTTTGCAAAAGGGGGGTATGGGGGGTTTTGATTTATCGTTTTTGCGTTTTTTCAACCCCGATATTACAATTTTCCTTTCTCCGTTCAGTATGGAAAACCTTATGAAAATTGTTTCCGGAGGCAGTATGCCTTTTATCTTATCCGCCCACTCAACAAGAACAATGCCTTTGCCCGGATACTCATCCCAGCCTATGGTTTCAAGTTCTATTTTACACTTTAACCTGTAAAGGTCAAAATGAAAAACAGGCGTTTTTCCAGAATACTCGTTAATGAGTACAAACGACGGACTTACCGCATCTTTTCCCGTCAATCTGCGGACTATCCCCTTAATCATCGTCGTTTTGCCGCTCCCCAGTTCGCCGATGAACCCTATTACATCCCCTTTTTTGAGCGAGCCCGCGATTTTTTCGCCAAGTTTTATAGTCTCTTCGGGGGTTTTAGTGAAAATTACCATGGAGACATTTTACTTTTTTTTGGAAAAAGGGTAAAATATAAACGGCCTGCTCCGTGCGTGAAGATAAAAATACCCTTGAGCCAACACTATAAGCAAGGGAGCCAAGTCCTGATGGGGCCGACAGGTTCGCCTTGAGCGAAAAGCCGAAGCCATCAGGGGCGGTGCCCAAATTACCTTGAGGGTCTCAAAGGGTACAATCCTTGCGGCGGGGCGGGCTCTTATTTATACGCTGACAACTATTCACTAATAACTGTTTTAAAAGGGTAGGTACCCGAGCGGCCAAAGGGGACGGCCTGTAAAGCCGTTGGCTAACGCCTACGGAGGTTCGAATCCTCCCCTGCCCACCATAGTTTACTTGAATGCGTTGATTGGCAGGTGTAGGGTTCAGCGAACATTGCTAACCAGGATTCGAA
>JAFGKM010000066.1 GCA_016928555.1 Candidatus Omnitrophota bacterium
AACCTTATCGCAACGGCTTCCGAAACTGGCGGCCAGTGGCAGATAGACCTTTCGTGGCAGGATAACTCTGCGGATGAGGATGGGTTTGAGATAGAGAGGAAAATCGGCGCAGGCGTGTGGGAAGCGCTGACAAGTGTCGGAGCCGGTGTTGAAGCATACACTGACGGTCCTCCTCTTGCCGCCGATACTCTTTATACATACAGAGTGCGTGCCTTCAGGAACGATGTGCCAGATACGGCTTATTCGGCGTGGTCAAACGAGGCAAGCGCGGCTACGTCGCTTCTTGCGGCCCCTACCAATCTTAGTGCTGCAGGCGGTGAAAGAGAGGCATTCCTTTACTGGACGAACAATTCTCCGGGAGCCCTCGGCTTTGAAATACAGCGCAGCCATCTTTCGCCGACAAGCCCTACTCATAACTTTGTTACCATCGGCTATGCTGAAGCCGGAGCAGTAAGCTACACCGATGAGCTTACCATGTCTCCCAACATACCCGACGGCAGGCCTTACTACTACAGGATAAGGGCATACGACAGCCTGACAACGACAGACTGGTCCGAGATAGCGTGGACAAATCCCATACCTTCAGCGTTCCCATACGGCGAGGACCCCACGAATTTTGAGATACTGCCGGGTTGGAATACGATTGTTGTAAGATTTAACGACAATACTACAAGCGAATCTTCTTACGTGATGGAATTCTGGAAGAAGATTCCCAATAACATAGAGCTTCCTTACGCATACGCCTACTTACCTGCTTTTGCAGGAGCTACCACGCAGGAGTCGGCGCTGACGGTTACTGAAGGCGGGAACTATTACATAAGGCTTATAGCGTTGCATTCGGCCACTGACTACGGATACTCAAGATATGCCACGCCTGCAGGCGGCGGAAGCGGCTACGTTTCAATTGAACTGCCCGGCGAGGCAGGGACGGGCGGAGCCAGCGGAAGCTGTTTCATAGCCACTGCGGCATTCGGCTCTCCGTATGAAAAACACGTAAAGACGTTCAGGAATTTCCGCGACAGGCGCCTGCTTACAAATAAGCCGGGCAGGGCGTTTGTCAGGTGGTATTACAGGCACAGCCCGTCTTATGCGGATTATATCAGGCGCAGGCCTGCAGCGAGGGTGCTTGTCAGGACATTACTGCGTCCTCTCGCCTGGCTGGTCTCAAACTGGTAGCCGCAGGTCTTCAGCCTGCGTGTTTCAGGCAAGGGGCCATGATGATATTACCAGGGGCAGGTATAACAATACTTGCCCCTGTTTGTTTTAATAAAATAACAATGAACACAATTCAATTCGGAAAAACGCCGTACAGGGTCAACCGGCTGGGTTTCGGCGCCATGCGCCTGCCCCGGCTTCCCGACGGCAAGGTGGACTTTGAACTTTCCACACCTCTCATAAGGTATGCCGTTGAACACGGCGTCAACTTCATTGACTCCCACCATTTCTACCACAACGGCGAGAGCGAAGAGGCGATAGGAAAAGCCGTAAAGGGCATCCCCCGCGATAAATTTATACTCCAGACCAAGATAGGGATGTATAACAATTACAAAGAAAAGGACTGCCTGAGACTGCTGGAGCAGGCGTTAAAGAAGTTCGGCACAGACTACATAGATTTTTACTTCACCCACAGCCTGAATATGAAGGATTACCGTAAATATAATAAACTTTTCCTCCGTTTCACGGAAAAAGCGAAGAACGAGGGTTTGATAAGATACAGGGGTTTCTCTGCCCACGACAGCACGGAAAACGTCAAAAAATTCATCAACTCCGGCGAATTTTCGGCCATGCTTCTGCAATAC
Organism: Candidatus Omnitrophota bacterium; assembly: GCA_016928555.1. GTDB lineage: Bacteria > Ratteibacteria > UBA8468 > B48-G9 > JAFGKM01 > JAFGKM01. The sequence continues at coordinate 1,800 of JAFGKM010000066.1, forward strand.
AACATCCTGAACAGAGAGAACGAAGAGGTTCTTGCCCTCGCCCGCGAAAAAGGGCTGGGCGTTGAGGTTATGGGGCCGGTTGCCGGCGGGATGCTCGGCTTCCCCGATGAAAAAATCCTGAAATACTCGCCGGTGAAGGTGAAAAGCGCTGCGGAACTGGCTCTTAAATTCGTCCTCTCTAATACGAACGTACACGCTGCCTTCTCCGGCATGTCAACAATGGAGCAGTTAAAGGAGAATATAGCTACGGTCTCGGACGAGGCGCTGTTTTCCCCGGATGACATCAAAAGACTTGACCGAGTATTTGAAGACAGGAAGAAACTGCTTGATTTATACTGCACCGGCTGCCGGTACTGCCTTCCGTGTCCCAATAAGGTCAATATCCCTCGCATATTCCATCTGTACAACCTGTCCGAGGTCTACGGGCTGACGGAAAAGGCAAAGAAGGATTACCTGGCATTGAATCCGGAAGAGAAGGCGTCCGCCTGCCTTGGATGCGGAGAATGCGAGAAGAAATGCCCCCAGAAAATTCCCATCCGCAAAAAACTTAAAGAAATATCCTCCTACTTCAAAAAGTAAATTCACACATTCCGACCCCGGAAGGGAATGGATGGTCACTGGCCGAGGAAGAGGTCTTTTGAAGGGAAGTTGGCGTCGGCGGTGAGGTTGACTTTAAGCCGGCGCAGGCCTATCTCGTCTCCCGGCGCGGGTATGTGCGTAAGATGAACCTCGCATCCCTTTAGTTCCTTGAGCTTTTCCATTGCCATCTCTGCGGCCGGGTTGTTTGTCGCGGAGATGCTAAGAGCTATAAGAGTTTCTTCCATGTCCAGCATTTCGTTCTTCATACCCAGAAACTCTCCCTTGAGCGTCTTAATGTGTTCTATAATGCTTGAAGAAAGCAGGTGTATCTTATCGGGTATCTCCGCCAGTTCTTTGACGGAGTTGAGGATTACGCTGGAAGCGGCGGTCATTAAAGGCGAGTTGTGGCCGGTGATTATGGCGCCTTTTATTGTCTGCAGGGCGGCGCCGCAGGATATTCCCGAGTTTTCCGATACATCCCTTTTGGGGTTTTCCGCCGCTGAACGCGCCGGCTCAACAACCTGCCTGTCTTCGGGTTTGAGGGTCAGTTCTTCCATCAGCAGGATTACTTTTTCCACGGTCTGCTGGTTTTCAACGCCCATGGCGTATTCATAGTTGTAGCGGAAATACCGGCGTATCAACTCTTGTTTCGCGGCTTCTTTTACCACTTCGTCGTCGGTTATGGCAAAGCCGATGCGGTTGACGCCCATATCCGTAGGGGAGCGGTAAGGCAGGTCCTTTCCCATGATTTTCTTCAAAATTCGCTGAAGTACGGGGAATATCTCTATGTCGCGGTTGTAGTTGACCACACTCTTGTTATAGGCGTTCAGATGGAATGAATCTATCATGTTGATATCGTCAAGGTCCGCGGTTGCGGCCTCGTAAGCTATGTTGACAGGATGTTTAAGGGGAAGATTCCATATGGGGAACGTTTCAAATTTCGCATAGCCGGACTTCACGCCCTTCTGGTAGTCGTGATAAAGCTGGGAGAGGCAGGTGGCAAGCTTGCCGCTTCCCGGTCCCGGGCCGGTTACCACGACAACGGGGTTTTCCGTCTCAATGTAGGAGTTTTTCCCGTATCCTTCCCTGCTCACGATTGTGTTTACGTCAGTGGGGTACCCCTTGGTGGCAGAGTGGAGATAAACCTTTATGTCCCGGTGCTCCAGCTTGTTTTTGAAGTTGATAACCGGCGACTGGTTGTCAAACCGCGTTATGACGACAGCGCGGATGTCAAGGCCGTGTTCCCTCAAGCTGTCTATCAGCTTGAGAGTATCCACGTCGTAGGTGATGCCAAAATCGCCCCGGATGCGCCCCCTTGTGATGTCTCCGGCGTATATGCACAAAAGAATGTCAATCTTGTCCTTCAACTGCTGTAAGAGTTTTATCTTTATGTTGTGGTCGTAGCCGGGAAGCACCCTTGATGCGTGATAATCGTAGAGGAGTTTGCCGCCGAATTCCAGATACAGCTTGCCTTTGAAGAGATTGATTCTTTCAAGTATCGCTTCGCTCTGCTGTTCCAGGTACTTGGCGTTGTCAAAACCGATTTTACCGTTCATAATCTCCCGCGGAAAGAAGGTTAAGAGTTCAATTAGGATAAATGTTAACATTAATTTCCCGGAGTGTCCACATGCGATATTGGAACTTTTACTGCGGGGCGCCATCTAAAATATAGAGGAATTATATAACCTCTCTTCTTTTCCCTCGCCCCTTGCGGGGAGAGGGCTGGGGTGAGGGGGAGGAATATTCATGCGATATTACTTTAAGGCTATAATTGCTGTATCGGTGATTTTACTGATGGGAGGCTGCATGAAAGAAAATAAAAATATTTCTATTTTCAATGCGGAAGAGGGCAGGGTGGATGAAGTGGATAAGGTTTACAGAACGGAAGAAGAGTGGCGCAGAATACTTACCCCGGAGCAATACAGCGTGACGCGGCTGAAGGGAACGGAGCGTCCGTTCAGCGGGCAGTGCGAAATTCCGGCGGAGGGAGAGCGGGGCATTTACCGGTGCGTATCCTGCGGCACGGACTTGTTCCTGGTTGAGATGAAGTTTGAATCCGGCACGGGATGGCCGAGCTTCATGGAGCCTGTTTCGGATTTGAATGTCAGGACGCAGGAAGATAAAAGTCACGGAATGATGAGAACCGAAGTGCTTTGTGCGCGGTGCGATGCGCACCTTGGGCATGTTTTTGACGACGGCCCTCCGCCTGAAGGCAAACGTTACTGCATCAATTCCGCGGCGCTTAAGTTTGTCAAGACGGAAAAGGTGAAGAAGCTGGAAAAGGCGGCGTTTGCCGCAGGCTGTTTCTGGGGAGTGGAGGCATCATTCCGCCAGGTGAAGGGCGTGGTCAACACAGCCGTCGGTTTTATGGGGGGAACTCTTAAGAATCCTACGTATGAACAAGTATGCAGGAGAGATACGGGGCATGCGGAAACGGTCTTTCTGGAATATAACCCGGATGAGGTCTCCTACGAACATCTTCTTGACGTTTTCTGGAAAATACATAATCCTACCACGCCGGACCGGCAGGGCCCGGATATAGGTACGCAATACAGGTCGGCGATTTTTTATTACACGGGAGAGCAGGAGAAAGCCGCAAGGCTGTCCATGAAAAAGATTGAAAAATCGGGAAGGTTCAATGACCCCGTTGTCACCAGGATAGTTCCGGCGCAGACATTTTACAGGGCGGAGGAATATCATCAGCGGTACTACGAAAAGCAGGGCGGAAAACTAGTTTGCCCACTGTAAGATTATGAATCCGGCAGTGTTATAACGTATAATCAGAAGGCGATATTTCAACGGGTTTTCCCGTTCTGCAGGATTCAATCGCTTTGAGTATAATGGCCGTGGATTTCATCGCTTCATCAAGATTGCTCGGAGTTTTCTCTCCACCCCGAACTTCCTTTAGAAAAGCGTCCAGGAGCCGGTAGTGTCCTTTATCCGCTGGAGTGGGACGAAGGGAATTGTCTTTTAGTTCAACGGCTCTTTTTTGCGCAGCAAGGAATTCTTCATAATATCCGGTAATACCGTCTTTTAAAATTGTCCCGCTAATCAAGGGGAAAACTTTTCTGAAAGGTTCGTCAGGTATCCCCGCAGTCCTTATTTCCAGAAGGTGGTCTATGGCGATAACGGAACCTTCCTGGAATATTTCTATCAACTCCTTGGGATAACCGAAAGACCCGTTTGCCGCTGTAACAATTGTGGCAATTGAACCGTCTCTGAATTCAATCACTATAGTATGATTTGCTACCTTGTTCCCGATAACTGTCACGCGTGAAGGGGGTTTTCCGATAAAATAGCAGGCAAGGTCGGCAAAATGCGTCATTTCATTAAGCAGACTTCCTTCCTCGAAAGCCCATTCTTTCCATGACCAGTAGTCATCATTTACACGCAGCAGCATAACAGTCTGTTTTTCTTGCTGCATAGTGGGTCTTTTCTTTTCGTTTCTATCCCAGCGCCACGGTGGGGAAACTGGATTTTTCTTGTGCTTGAGGTAAATCCGGAGGGCTTCCTGAATTGCCGGAGCCATACGGCGGTTATGGCCGACACATAATTTTATACCGGTTTTTTTAACAATCCCCGCTATTGCAAACATTTCTTTGAAACTGTCGGCAACCGGTTTTTCAACATAGATATCCTTGCCTGCTTCGGCAAAGAGTTTAATAAGATTGTACCGTGCCGCGTCGGCTGTACTTATCAGGACAATTTTACAATTTCTGTCTTTTGCAACATCTCTCACGTCGGCAGTCACTTTTTCAGGGTTGAATTTTTCCCTTACCGTTGAAAGCGTTTCACCGTCAACGTCGCAGCACCACGCCAGAGTGAGCCCCTTGTGTTTTTTAATGTTGGGTAAATGCATGCCCTGAGCCATCGACCCGCATCCCACAACCGCTATTTTTGTTTTTCCCATTTTGTTTAGAAAATTAAATGTTTTTCTGCAAAGTTTACCCCGTCAATCCGCGCCTGTCAATAAAAAAATAGTGAATGCAGCCGGATTGTGCTATCCAAATCCCCTCTTAAATCACCCCTTTGGTAAAGGGGGGGATGGGGGGATTTAACTCATCAGCCAAGCCATTTGTCAAGATTCTCCCTGACAAACGCATCATCCGAAAGGTGGGGATATTCTCTGTATATCCTGTCAATCTCTTCTTTTTGTCCCGGGGACAGGGTGTCCCGCGTATTGATGCACCAAGTTCCTTTCAGCAGTCCGCTTCGCCTCAGCACTTCGTTGATTCCGGGAACGCATCCTCTGAAATTATTCACTGCATCAAATACGGCGGCGTTGCTGTCGGTTATCTCCGCCCCTTCTCTCAAGAGGGACGGAGGTACTGCCTCTCCCGAAGAAGTTGTCTTTTTGATTCTTTCAAACAGCCCGACGGCCTTCTTTGTCCAGAACGCCCAGTGTCCGAGCAGTCCGCCTCTGATTCTTATACGTTTCCCGTTAAATTCAAAAGGCGTTACGAGGTCTGAGACTATACTGTCATCGTTGCCCGTGTATAAAGATATCTCCTTTTCCCTGCCTGTCTCTGCCAGCGCCCTTATGACGTCAAGCGTGAAGTACCTGTTGAACGGCGCTATTTTTACGGCGACAACATTCTCTATCTCAAAGAAACGCCTCCAGAATGTGAAATCAAGGATTCTTCCGCCTACTGCCGGCTGTAGGTAAAAACCAAAAAGGGGCATAATCCCCGCTATGGATTTTGAGTGGGCGAGCAATTCTTTTGCGGAAGCGTTTTTAAGCGCGGCCAGGCTTAAAAGCCCCGCGTCATAACCGTATTGTACCGCGGCAGCTGCTTCTTCAGCCGCCTGTCTTGTATCCCCGCATATGCCGGCAATTTTTAATATTTTTCTTCTGTTTTCCTCTGCCGCCTCCGCGGCGAGCTGAAGAACGGGTTTATATAGACCCGTTTTCTTTTCGTGTATTTCAAATTGCGTCGTGTGAACGCCGACGGCAATGCCTCCGGCGCCGGCTGAAATGTAATACCGCGTAAGAGCCCTCTGCCTTCTTTCGTCAAGTCTGCGGTTTTTATCCAGCGCGAGCGGATGCGCTGGGATAACCATCCCTTCTTTTAGTATGCGCCTCAATTCATGCATGTAAGGCATTTCAGAATCTCCCGTTTTTAGTTTCAAAGTGAGTCGGTTTATTCAGCGTAGGTTTTCCTTCCTTGAGCCAGTATCCCGTCCATTGTATCATCTGTTCCGCCGTCGTTTCCGGCTTCCCGAAAGTCTTGCAGAAAAGAGAAGAGTTTGAAAGGAGCGCCGTGTCTTCTTCCTTGCCTGTAAAAACAGGTTTTCTGCCGAATATTTCACCGAATTTTTCTGCGGTTTCCCTTACAGATATTATTTCCGGCCCAGTAAGGTTCAGTATTGCCGGAGGCGCGGAGCACAGCGTGAAGCTTTTTATTACGGCCCTGTTGGCGTCCGCCTGCCATATCACATTTGCATGGCCGGTTTTCAGCTCTACGGGAATTCCGTCCCTAACCTTTTCAGCTATGTCTACCAGAACGCCGTAGCGGAGTTCCGCGGCGTAGTTCAGCCTTATGATTGAAACGGGCGTGTTGTTTTTCTGCGAGAAGTACTGGAATATCCTTTCCCTGCCAAGGCAGGACTGTGCATATTCGCCGACAGGCCCCGGAGAGTCTTCTTCGCGGCTTCCGCCTTCCGTGATTTTTGTGAAAGGATACACGTTGCCCGTGGAAAGAGCGACTATCCGGGAATTTCTGTACCTGTCTGCCGCGAGTGCGGGAACGTACGCGTTCATGGCCCATGTAAGCGGTTCTTTCCCTGTTGAACCGAACTTCATTCCGGCAAGGTAGATGATATTTTCAGCATCAGGAAGCTTACTGACGCGCTCTTTCTCAAGAAGGTCGCATTCAACAATTGTTATGCCGTATCTTTCCAGAGCGGTTTTTGCCGCTTTGTTTGAAAACCTTGATACCCCGAAAATCTTTTTTTTGCCTCCGGTTTCGGAGCAGGTGTTTGCAATCATCTTAGCGATGGTCGGGCCCATCTTGCCCGCAACGCCGAGTACTGCTATATCTCCCTTCAGGCGGGAAACAACCTTTTTTACTTCTTCGTCCGGGGATGAAAGATTATCTTCAAGCTCTTCAACCGTTTTAATCATCATAGTTCCTTCATAAAATACAGAATTGTGAGAAAAAGACACAGTTTTTATTATACAACAGACGATTAAAGTTACAAATGCCAGTCTGGTTAAAACGCCTCCATTTTTGACTTTTCGGGCGGCAGGTGTAAGATAGTATTGTAAATATAATGAAGAGAAAAACATAACGGGGAGGCAAATCATGAAAATGAAGAGTCCCGTTGCGGGAGCGGTCTTGGGAACGATAACCTTTACTATTTTCGGGGTTGTGGAACGCTTGTTTTCAAGGAGAGAGGCGTTCTTCGGAAGCGGGTTGGGACAGCTTCTGCTGGGAGCAGTTATTCTCGGTATAGTGGTAGGTTCCGTTGTGGCTGCCTTGGTGGATAAAACAAGAAACAGGGGTGCCGGGATTCTCATCGGAGCGGTAATCGTGGGATTGCTCCACGGATTCGGAGTTTCTATGGCGGGGATAGGGGGAGGCTTCAGGATTTTTGCCATGATATGGGGAGCTGTCTACGGCGCCGTTGCCGGCGCTCTGATTTCCTCCGCCATACTGGAAGCTTGCGAGAAAGAGCGGTGATGTACGGTGTATGTCGCCTATTTGCGTGAAAATTAAATGGCGGTTTACCGAATTATTCAAAACGCGGGAGGGCATGCATGGATAAGATCAGCAATAGAAAAAGCGGGGGCAAGAAATTTGTTCTGGCGGCGATGGCAGTAACATTGCTGTTTGGAGTGCTTACAGGGGAAAGTTCCGGCGCTTACCGGTGGCATACCTTTTACGGCGGAGCAGCGGAAGACAGGGGCCGGGGAATTGCCGTTGATGCGGCAGGCAGTATGTATGTAGTGGGGTACAGCAAGGATTCATGGACCGGCCCGGGAGGAGAAAACCCGCTCAATGCTCATTCCGGGACAGGTTCGTCGCTCGATATTTTCATTCTTAAACTGGCAAGCGACGGCTCATACTTATGGCACACGTTTTACGGCTCTCTTTCAGGTGCTGACTATGGCTATGACGTCGCTGTCAATGGTACCAGCGTCTATGTAACAGGTTTCAGCATGGCATCTTGGAATGGGCCTGCAGCAGAAGCGCCGAAGAACAGCCCGGCGGATTCAAATTGGAATATCGTTGTTCTCAAACTGGCAAGCGACGGCTCATACGGATGGCATACCTTCTATGGCTCGGACGGCGAAGACGAAGGGCAAAGCCTTGTTCTCGATGCAGATGAAAACGTCTATATTGCGGGTATCAGCGACAATTCGTGGACCGGCCCGGCAGGACAAGCTCCTCTCAAAGCACATGCCGGAGAGCGGGATATAATGGTCCTCAACATAGACAGTAACGGCACATATCAGTGGCATACATTCTACGGGTCGGTTTCGGCAGTAGATGAAGGCTTCTCTGTTGCGGGGGACGGAAACAATAACCTTTTCATTGCAGGACAGAGTTCTGCGGCATGGACCGGCCCGGCAGGACAGGCTCCGTTGCATGCGTATTCCCTGGATAAAGATATCACGGTCCTCAAGATAGACAGTAACGGCGCGTACCAGTGGCATACCTTCTACGGCGCGCCGGCAGGAGAAGAAGGCAGGGGAATTGCCGTTGATGCGGCAGGCAGTGTGTATGTGGCGGGAAACGGCGCACAAACATGGACCGGACCTGCAGGACAAAACCCTCTGCATCCATGGATGGGAAGCAATGATATCATGGTTCTTAAGCTCAATAATTCCGGCGCTTACCGGTGGCATACCTTTTACGGCTCGGATTCCGCCGCAGACTACGGCAATGCCGTCAAGGTATACGGAAATTCCGATGTATATGTTGCGGGAAGAAGCCATGCAACCTGGCAGGGCGACGATGGCGCAAATCCTCTGAACGGTTACGCCGGAAGCTCCGACTTCATGATATTGAAACTCAATGTTGACGGTGAATATCAATGGCATACCTTTTACGGCGGGTTGGCAACAGACAGAGGACAAGCCCTTGCCCTGGATGACAGCGGGAATACGTACATTGCAGGATACAGCGAGGGCTCATGGGACGGGGCATCAGGGGAATTGCCTCTGAATTCCTATACGGGAAACAGAGATATCGCTGTCCTTTCTCTTGAATCAACAATAGCCGGGAGATGCAGAGGCGGAGGAAATTGCTTCATTGCCACCGCGGCATACGGCTCTCCTCTGGCAGTGCAGGTAGAAATCTTGCGGAGGTTCAGGGACAGGCATCTTTTGACCAATACCGCAGGAAGAAAATTTGTAAACTGGTATTATGAAAAAGGCCATGTCGCCGCAGGTTATATCAGCACGCGCCCTGCCGTCAGGTTCCTTGCCGGAGTTGCGCTGTATCCCGTTGTGGGTATTGCCTGGCTGGCTATGCACGGAATATACCTGCTGTTGATTATCGCGGCTGCAGGCCTGTATGCGGCTATAAAGCATTGCAGAAGAACAAAATATTTCGCAGGTTGACCGCCTAGCAAAAGATAGCGGCAGGTTCGAACCGGTGCGAGTCTGTTTTTCATAAATGCCGTACAAGCGTTGACACTCAAGAGCAAAAAAGTTATTATCGTACAATGATGTTTACGCTTTAACTCAATCCTCCAACTGGACTTCAGAAAATTCTTTATTTCCTTGATACTGCTTAGAGCCGCGTCTTTCATTGCCAGAGTCATAGTGCCCGTCATTATGACTCATTATTCCTTCAGGCGCATCTTATATTGGAAAAGACTAGGACTTGACATACCTTGAAAAAGCAGGTAAAATAAACGCTGAAGATTACATAAAATGTAATATTCAACCTAAATAATATGAAACACTCGGACATTCTGGATATTTTAAGGAGCAATAAAACAGTCTTTTCCTACAAGGATATTCTTTTATCTTCCGGTGAAAAAAAACCTTCTTTGTTAAATCGGAGACTTTGCCATTATACTCAAAATGGCATGCTCTATCATATAAGAAAGGGAATCTATGCCAAAGATAAGAACTACGACAGGTTTGAACTGGCTACGAAAATTTTCACCCCCTCATATATCAGTTTTGAAACAGTGACGGGGAAAGCCGGAATCACTTTTCAGTTTTATGGAAAGATATTCGTCGCCTCCTACCAGACAAAGGAAATAACCTGCGAGGGTCAGATTTACAGTTTCCGAACCGTGAAAGACGAAATACTCATCAACGATTCCGGGATTGAAAAAAAAGAGAATTATTTTATCGCGACTCCCGAACGCGCTTTTCTTGATATAATTTACCTGAACAAAGATTATTATTTTGACAATCTTTCACCGTTGAACTGGGACAGGGTTTACGAGATTTTGCCTGTTTACGGCGGAAATGAAAGAATTGCAAAAACAGTCAAAAGGTTATCCAAATGACACTTGATATTACAAAACACAAAAATATCCTCTTAAAAATTCTTAAGGATGTTTTTACCGACCATGCAATTGGCCCTGTTTTGGGATTTAAGGGCGGTACGGCGGCTTACCTTTTTTATAACCTGAAACGGTTTTCGTCTGACCTTGATTTCGACTTACTTGATACGGAAAAGCAGGATTTCGTTTTTGAGGGAATCAAAAGAATTCTTGAAGAATATGGCTCATTGAAAGAATCGGCAAAAAAGAGGAATCGCCTGTTTTTTACCCTGTCTTATGATGAAAAAGAACCCGGGGGACAAAACGTCAAGGTGGAAATAAACCTCGTAAATTTCGGTTCCATGTATGACGTGAAGTCTTACCTCGGCATTTCCATGAAGGTTATGGTCAGAGAAGATATGGCGGCTCACAAGATGGTGGCGCTGTATGAACGTGAAAGCCAAACGAACAGAGATATTTTTGATGTCTGGTTTTTCTTAAAGAACGATTGGCCGGTTAATGAGGGAATTATAGTGAGGCGAACGGGAATGTCTTTCAGTGATTTTCTCCAGAAAAGCATCGTTTTAATTGAGGGGGTCAACAACAAAAACATTCTTGCCGGCATGGGCGAAATTCTGGATGAGAAACAGAAAGCCTGGGTTAGAAAACACCTGAAAGAAGATATTTTATTCCTCCTTAATCTTAAATTGGAAAATGTGGAAT
>JAFGKM010000067.1 GCA_016928555.1 Candidatus Omnitrophota bacterium
GCTCGCCCCCAGCGTCACAAGCGTCTTAAACTCTTCGCCGTGCCAGTCTTTCTTATCGCCGCAGAAATGTTTTTTCGTATTCATTTTCTCCTGAAGTGTTTTATCATCCCATGTTTTCCCTCTGTCTTTTGAACGGGAGACAAAGACGGTATTGCCACTCGCCCCCCCGGATAAATTCATTTACCAGTCATTGCCCTGCAAATGGATATTGCCTTCAGGAAAATTTTTTTTAACCAGAGGATAGTACATGACTATATTCTTTTCAGGAATGGATATTTCACGGCCGTCGGCTTCTACCCTTACAACGGTCCTTTCATGCAGGGTTTTCCATCCGCCGCAAGCATAAATTTTCTCAATCTGTTTAATGCAGAACAGCAAACCGAAGTCTATATTCAGGCGCATAGCTTCATCCATGGACGCTTTAACCACCATATTGGACAGATTTTTTCCACGGTGCTCCGGAGCGACACAAACATTTTGTAATCCGGCGATGCGGATTGTATCTGTTCCCGCCTTAATGCTCCGTTCCACTATGCCAACGTGTGCAATTATGCTGTTTTCTTCCTCCAGCAGAACCGTCCATGCGGGAACGCTGCCGTGCCAATATCTGCTTTCCTTGAAGTTAAGAACTCCGTCAGGAAATGCTTTTTGAAGACATCCAAGTATTTTTTTGTTTAACGCCCCGTCAATTGCCTCTTCCTTTAAAATTCTCAATTTCATAAACGGTATCTCCGGCGCTGTAAAGGTTTTAACAAAGAAGTATTTAAATTTCCAAAATAAACTGTATTATTCTACAACAAACCGGGCAGTTTCCGCAACCTGCGCATGTGAAGCGAGGAAACCTTAATTGATGGGATATTCGGAATATAGCCGCTTATGCTATAATTTATACAAACTTTCTCTTAAGGGATAAAACAGTTTTGATTGATGTCGTTCAAAAAAATGTCAGGCAATAAGAAAATTCCATTTTATGCGGAGCCGGGCGCTGACGATAAATATCTTAGGCCGCGGCTGGGCGGGGGTTTTGCCCCCCGCAAGATAGCCGTCACTCTTGCCGGCGACTCCATATGGATGTCGTGGATACATAGAAGAAAGCAGCAAGAATACCTGGTCGCTTCTCTCAAAAAACCGGGTTCAAAAGGACGTTTTTTCACCATTGACACCAATGCAAAGTATTTCTCAAAACCTTCCTTCCGCAGGCTTCCCGGAGAGCCGCCGGAGATTTTATGCGCAGTGGGCAATAACCTTAAATGGGAGATACGCGCCTATCGTTTTTGCGGCGGCAGGTGGCATATCCATGATAAACTGCCTGTAATGCAAGGGCCTGTTTATCAAATAGATGCTTTGGCTTCAGACGACGGCGGTGCATGGCTTGCCTATTCATCCATATCAAAAGATAATCCGGGTCTTTCCGTTTATACTCGGCGATTAGCTAAAGGTTCCCGGGAAGATGAAAACGCCGCTCCTTTTAAATCAGCATCCCTCAATCGCCCTAAACTTTCTGCCGGGGAAAACGGCGTATTCTATCTGACGGCAGATGCCTATGCCGATAAAAATTTCCGGATAGTTTTCAAAACATTGGCCGGTAAATCCGCCGGTTCATGGGAAACCGTTCCCGGAGAAAGCGGATGGAATTTTTTCCCCTCCATGGCTGTGGATGCGGAAGGCAGGCCATGGATTGCATGGCTTAATCAAAGACTTTCGCGGCGGGGCGCATTGCTGGGCTTCAGACAGGAGGTTTTTGTCGCCATGCTTGCCGATAACGGCTGGCATCTTGTACGCGATAAGAACCATAAGCATGCAGTTAATCTAAACCTCGGGCTTTTACCCGTTAAACGCTACTTCGGCTACGCAGGGCTTCGCCGTTATCCCCGCCTTAAAGCATTTACGGATGGGACAGTGGCTTTGTTGTGGGAACAGCAGAAAGGTGAAGAGGAAATATGGGAAAACGCGGAAAACGGGCTGCTTTGCGCACGGCGCTTTGTGAAAGGCGAATGGGAACAGCCGGTTGTTCTTCATGACGGCGGCGTTTGCCATGCTTTCGATGAAAAAGGACTGCAATCATCGGCAGAAATGCTCATAGCGGTAAAGAGCAGGCACCAATCAAACGGTGACGACTTTCAGGCAGCGGCCGTTAATTTTGAAAAGGCAAAACCGTACAGGGGAAAACCTGCGCGGCTATGGCAGGGCTGGACTTCTCAGCGGCTGCCGGTTAACACGGGAACACGCAATCGTCCGAGCATCAGGCAAAAGGGAAAAAAACCATGGAAGCTTTTCTGGGCCGACATGCACTGCCATTCTGTTTTTTCTCCGGATGCGGAAGGAGAACCGGACGAACTTTACTTATTCGCGCGCGACGTTGCCCGCATAGATATTGCCGGCCTTACCGATAATGATTTCTATCCGAACAAGATACTTCTGGATTCTGAAGTTAATTTCCTTGGGGAATTATCACAAAATCTGACACGGGACGGGCGTTTCATACCTTTTGCGGGTTTTGAATGGACATACCATCGCAAAGACGCAAAACTTTCATTTAATCACCGCATCGTAATTTTCCCGGGCGGCAAGTGCCGGGTTGCAAGGCGCAACGAGCCTGAAGGGTACAGCGAGAAGGCTTTCCGCAGGTATCTGACACACACGCGGTATTTCAACTTTCCCCACCATGCTTTCTGGCATCTGCTCGGCTCGCCGGGAGAGCGCTGTGTTGAAGTGTGTTCAGCATGGGGGCCTTACATACTGGATGCAGACACAATTGTGCAGGCTTTACAATCCGGCAAGAAGTTCGGATTCATGGGCAACAGCGACAGCCACAGGTTTATGCCCGGTTTTTCAGGGGCGTTAACGGGCATATATGCAGAAAGCCTGACGCGCGAAGCAGTGCTGGATGCACTGGAAAAGCGCAGGTGTTTCGCAACGACAGGCAACCGGACCGAGGTTGCGTTCTGGATTGACAGCGCCTTCATGGGCCAGTCTGTTCACTGCAGTAAAGCGCCCCATGTGCGATGGAGGGTTCGCGCACAAGGAACTTTAGAATCCGTTGAAATCAAACGGGACGGAGATACGGTGCTGAAAACCGATACATCTAACGGGGATTGGACAGATAAAAAGGCAGCCCGTGGAAAGCACTGGTATGTATTGCAGGTAAAGGAATCAGGCAGGTATGAACGGCATCCGCATAACGTAGCCCCCGCATTTGGAAAATATGCATGGTCCAGCCCCATATGGGTAACCATAGAAAAACAGCTTTTTCTTTGACGGCATACCCGATATACAAGAATCGTGGTGATATTATGGGCCGTACTCCTCAAATTTCGCTATGCCGCCCTGCGGTTTGACCGCGGCCAAGACATTCTATCTGCCCTTTGGAGCGCAGGTTCTTAAGTTTTTTCCTGATAAGGGCAATGCTTACAGAGGGGTATTGCTAAGCCGGGTGTATTTGACGATTTTAGAACCGCAAACCGGCCTGAAATTCTCAAATACCCCATTCTGTTTTACAACCGACCAGGCAACTTACGGAATAAAACCGCGGGTATTCTGACTTGATAAACGATATTAAGTAACGTTATCAGGCAAAGCAGCCATGTCCCTGAAAAGAGCATTTCAAACCGCCATGTGTTAAATTCGGAAATTTGACAGTATGGAGAGAAAAATCATAAACTGAACGGAACAATATACATCTAAACGCAGCGATATAAAACATTCATATTAGAAGGCGGTATTTCCCCGTATATAAAGTGACATATATGAAAATTCTTGCTTTTGGCGAAATCATGATGCGGGTTGCCCCTGAGGCGCATTTCCGTTTGCGGCAGGTTATGCCTGGAAAGGCGGATATAACCTTTGCAGGCGCGGAAGCAAACGTATGCGTATCTCTTGCAATGTTTGGAGCGAAAACACGTTACATTACAGTTCTGCCGGACAATCCTATATCAGATTGCGTGATGTCAGTCCTTAAGGGATTTGGGGTTGATACGGACCATATCCTTTTATCAAAAAAAGGCCGCCTGGGCATCTATTTTGTTGAGACAGGGGCAAATCAGAGAAGCTCCGCTGTCATATACGATAGAGACGGCAGCAGTATTGCTTTCGCGGAACCTGAAGATTACAGCTTTGATAGAGCGATGGACGGTATGGACTGGTTTCATGTTACCGGAATAACCCCGGCGCTCAGCGAAAATGCGTATCTAGCCACTTTATCGGCGCTGCTTAAATCCAAAGAAAAAGGTTTGAAGGTTTCCTGTGACCTGAATTTCCGCAGGAAACTCTGGCGATGGAAAGAAGGATACGCCCCCGATAGACTCGCCCGTGAGTGCATGACTTCCATATTGCCTTTCGTCCATCTGGTCATTGCTAACGAGGAAGATGCAAAGGATGTTATGGGTATAGAGGCACAAGGAACCTCGGTGGAAAAAGGGCAAATTAACGCAGCTGCTTATGAATATGTTGCCAGAAAAATCATCACACAGTTTCCGAATGTTGAAAAAGTTGCTTTTACTCTTAGAGAAAGCATCTCTGCGGATTACAATAAATGGGGCGGAATGTTGTTTGACAAAACTGAAGACAAAGCATTCCTTACGCCGCTGGACGATGCGGGCGAATACGCTCCATACCACATAAGAGATATCGTTGACAGGGTGGGAGGCGGCGATTCTTTTGCCGCGGGCTTGATATACGCGCTTAATTCCAGCGAGTTTGAAAAACCGGCACAGGCAGTGAGGTTTGCTGTTGCCTCAAGCTGTCTGAAACACTCCATAAAAGGTGATTTCAATTATGTAACAGAGGAGGAAGTTCTTTCACTCTTAAAGGGTTCTGCTTCGGGAAGGGTGCGGCGATGACAAAGGATTTCACGGAAAAATACAGGGCGGATTTTTTACGTTCTCCGGTTATCGCCATTCTTCGGGGTGTTACTCCAAACACGGTGCTTGAAGCAGCCTGCGTTTTAATAAATGCGGGCATAAAATTTCTTGAAGTGACGATGAATTCCCCCGAAGCAATAAAAAGTATCGGGATGCTGACAGAAAAGTATGGGAAGGATCCTGACGTATATATCGGAGCCGGGACAGTTCTGAATCCAAACGAAGTAAGCAATGTGATTTCAACCGGCGCACAGTTTATCGTTTCGCCGAATATCTGCATGGAAGTTATAAAGAAGACCAAAGTTCTCGGCGCAATATCCATACCGGGGTTTTATACCCCCTCCGAAGCATTTACCGCCATAGACGCAGGCGCTGATTACCTGAAACTCTTTCCTGCAAGGAGCCTGGGGGTAAGATATATCAAGGACATAAAGGCTGTAATTCCTAAACCGGTTATTGCTGTGGGAGGCGTAGATAAAGACAATATGAAAGAGTTTCTCACGGTCTGTACAGGAGTCGGCATAGGTTCCAATTTGTATTCTTACGGAAAAGACCCCGGACAGCTGTTTAAAGACGCGCTTGATTTAATGGGGCAAATTACAAAAAAGTAAGCTGGGGGACTAGGATTTGAACCTAGACACTCAGATCCAGAGTCTGATGTCCTACCGTTAGACGATCCCCCAGTGCGAGAAGTTACTGCTTCTTCTGGAAGGTTATTTTATATTCATCCCCTTCTTTTTTTATAAATATGTGCCCCTCTCTTCCGAGCCATCCCAGGCTTAACAGAACCGTGTCTCTTTCCCTTTTTATCGCCTTGGCTATTTTGGAAAGCGTTGCTTCCGAATATTTTTCAAGATACTGCCATACCTCTCCGGCTACTATGCCTATCTCGGTTATCATTGCGCCTCCTTTATCCCGAATTTTCGTTGACTACCGGGATTTGGATTCCGGGTTTCGGGAAATGCTTTAGAAATCCCCTCTTAATCCCCCCTTTGCAAAGGGGGGTATGGGGGAATTTTCCCTGACCCCGTTCTTACAGCGAGGGGTTGATGATTTAGCAGTTTTATTTCCCTCGGCGGTTCTATTTTACATCTTTTCCCGCTTTTTGTGAAGGGTTTTACATTTGGGGCATTTTGATATGCTTCCGGAACAGCTGTCTACGTATTCGTAAAAACATGTGGGGCACTGCCACAGGGACCTGGTTTTGTTAACTTTTGAAACAGTCCCTCTTTTCTTCCATTCAGATACAATCCATATAAGCAGAATAATGATGCTGAACCCGAGATAAAGGGTTATGCCCAAAGTGAAATCTATCTTTATCATTTTTATCAGAGTAATTTCATCCATAGAGCGTCGTTGGATGCGTCGTCAGCTGCCTCGGCGTATTTCTCACATACGCCTCGTTGCTTTCTCCTTGCCGCCTTGCTCTCTGGCGAACTTACTCTGATACTCCTTTTTTCCTGAGGTTGCAGAACATTTAAGTTTAGAAATGAAAAGTTATTATTCCCCAGGTTTCTTTATCCGTCGTTGCAGGTTCAAACAGCCATTTTCTGAAAACCTGTTCGGCATATACGTCAAGTTCGGAAGAGCCCGATGAAGCGAGAAGGCTGGTAATGGCAATTTTACCGCTGGGGTCAACCCAAAATTTTATCGTGACATCGCCTTCTACCGCTTTTTCCCGCAGCCATTCAGGATATTCCAGAGTTTCTCTATGAATGAGCGTTCTCTCTCCTATGGGTCCCTCTATCTCAATATCCGTGAAAAAATCGGGAAGTCCGAATTTCTCCGTTATCTGAGGGTTGAGTCCGTGCGTCGGCACTGCGGCAGGTTCCTTGGGGGAAATTTTTATGGTTCCCTTTTCCTCCGGCAGAGTGAATTTTCCGTTTGAGGCGGCGGTTTTTGAGGTTGCGGAAGTTGTCTCGGTTCTGACAGATGCGGATATTTCCTGCGCTTCAGACGGAGACACTATGGAAACTTCTATCGGTTTTTGGATGCCGGCCTGAGGCAGTTTTAGCGAAAACAAAGAAATGCTTCCTATATGAATGGACAGACTTACCAAAAAAGCTTTGAATAAAAGATTGTTTTCCCCTGTCATTTTAAAATTTAGATGTTGTGGCTACGGCAATTTTATTTATCCCTCTTTTCCTCGCGGTATCCATGACAGTGACAGCTATGCCGTATTCCGTCTTTTCGTCCCCCTTTATCAGTAAAGTTGTATCCGCATTTTTAACCGTTTCCTCAAAAAAAAGGCGTTCAAGCTGTTCAATCGTTACTTGAGCATCATTGTAGAATATTGTTCCTTTGGCGGAGATGCTTACGGTTATCTCGTTTTTAGGTAAAACTTCGGTTGTTACCGTCCTCGGCAGATTGATTTTCAGGCCCGGCTGTATGATAAAGCTGGACGTGAGCATAAAATAAATCAACTGCAGAAAAACCATATCTATCAACGGCGTAATATTAAGCGCCCCTTTAATTATGGAGTATCGCCTTTTGAATCTCATGTTGTTTCGTCTTTCTCCGATTTAAGAAGAAAAAGAATGTCAATAAGTTTTGTCGCGCTTTTTTCCATCTGCAGGATAATGTTATTAACCCTGCTTACAAAATAGTTATAAGACAAATATGACGGAATTGCAACAATAAGCCCTGCCACTGTCGTTATGAGCGCCTCCCAGATACCTCCTGCAAGCTCCCCGGGATGGACCAGCCCTGCCCGGGCTTCTATAACCATAAAGGCTCTTATCAATCCCGTAACCGTTCCCAGAAGTCCGAGCAAAGGCGCTATGGTAGCAACCGTTGCAAGAATCGCCAAATATTTTTCAAGGGCCGGTATTTCATGATTTGCCGCATCGTCTATGGATTCTTTTATCTCCTCCCTGCTCCTGTCAGATTTCAGCAGGCCTGCTTTTATTATCCGCGGAACCGGCTTATCATTGGCACTGCACAATTCAAGGGCTTCTTTTATCTTTCTTCTCTGCAGGCGTTCTTCAATTCCCCGTATGAAATTTTCGTTGTCCGTCTCGGCGTTTTTCAGCGAAATCAGGCGTTCAATAATAATCGCCAGGATTAACGCCCCGGAAAGGACAATCGGAATCATTACCGGACCGCCTTTGATGATGAAACCCCATAAACTCATTTTCCCCTCCAGTATTTTCTGCGGCGCAAAAAACAAAATCCGCTTTCAGCCTAATATGCCGAATTCTGCGTGTAAAACAGGTTTCTTTTTATATGCGGAATATAAGGAAAGAGCGGCAGGTATATTCTTTTCTTTCAGATTTTTGCAGAACATGATTAAAATACAAACAATCCCCTTTCTGAACGGCTGTAAAAAAGCAGATGTAAAAAGGGAAATCGTTCCGGTTGTTTACAGCCTGTTCCAGGGACTTTTCCCGCCCTTATGAGCGGCACGCCTCATCTTTTCAGGAAGCCGGAACGGGGGAAAGATTTCTCTTTCTGCCCCATCCCGGAAACCTTATGGTACCAATTCTTCTTAATATCTAATACAGTGTTCCCGCTTTTCAAATAAAAGCGCAGAACCCTATTTTAAATTGAGATTGGTATGAGCGTTATATCTTGGATACGTTTGCAGCCTGAAGTCCTTTATCACTCGATACTACCTCGAATTCAACCGCATCGCCTTCCTGCAGCGACCGGTATCCATCTCCAGCAATAGCTGAGTAATGAACAAAGACGTCTTCGCCGCCTTCTCTTTCAATAAAGCCGTAACC
>JAFGKM010000068.1 GCA_016928555.1 Candidatus Omnitrophota bacterium
TATATCGGCAAGTACTGGGACGGAATGAACTATAAGGGCGTGGTTTCATACAGCCGCAAACCGAAAAAGCCCTTTTACACGCTGAAAAATATTTATAAGGACATAAAATGAAATATGCCGGCTGGCAGGTGGGGATAACCTACCAGACAAAGAAGAGAGAAGGGCTGGACAAAAAATATCTCAGGAATCTTTTGAGGGAAATGAAAGACAACGGGATGAATTTTGTAAGTTTCATGGTGGTAACCCATGGACTGAACGATGTTTTGCATGACGGCTACACGTGGCCTGTCAGAAACAAAAGATTGCGCTGTTACATGGACAAAAAATGCACCAACGCCGGCCCGAAAACCGAGTTCCTGACAGAGATTATTGAAGAGGCGGCAGGATACGGCTTCCACGTCAACCTGACTGACAACCAATTCTGGTGGAATCCGAAGAAAGCAAAAAAAGGTTACCCTCTCATTCAGGCGGCGGAGATACAGGGCAAGGACAATAAAGCTCACCAGAGATATCCGCACTGTGCGGATAATAGCGATACGTGGAGAATGGCATGCGATGCGGTTGAAGACCTTTTCGGCTTTTATGCCTCCCAAGCCGTCAAGAGTTACGCCTTTGAAATGATAGGCCGTTTCCAAGGATGCACCTGCCCCGATACCATGAAAATGTTTAAGCAGTCACTAAAGACGGCAGGGCTGGAATCTAAAAGTGAAAACAAAGACCTTTTTTCTCTGTGGGAGGATATGCGGAGAAAAGAGGCGCTGGAAGAATTTGTCATTGCAATAAAGAAAGTTAATCCGTCCCTGGAGATATGGCACCACGGATATATGGAATTGACAGACCGCGGGAGTTACAGGTTCTCTCCTGCCTCTTACGAGAAGGCAGGCGTTGACGTTGCCCTGCCATGCATACATCAGGTTACCGATGAAGATTCCCTTAAAAAGGTTCTGGACAGTTCAAAGGATTTCCCTCTGGTTCTGCACGTTGATACCAGGGACGTTTCCACGCTGAACTATAATATCCCGTTGAAAAATCAGGAGTATATACTCAGCATGGGGAGATGGATTGAGAAAAACAACAGAAAAAACCTTACAGGAATAGCATTTTTCAACGAACCGGCAACCTCCGCCGTGAATAAAAAGGCTGTTTACAAAGTTGTAAAAAACTGGCGCAAAAAAGGATTATTAAAATGAAAAAAGATATTCTGACAAAGAGGGAACGGGTTGAAAGAACGTTGAATTTTCAGCCGGTGGACAGGGTCGCCGTGCATGACCAGGTCAGTTACAACCCGGATGTTATATCGCTTTATACCGGCAGGAAGATTAACGGTTTTGACTATACCCTGCAGGAAATATGCGACGTTATAAGAATGACTCTTGATATGTGCTTCCCCCCTTCGGCGCCCAGGGGCACGAAAAGATGGACCGACGAAAACGGGGCTGTCCACCAGGATGACTACTGGACATCATGGGTGATTAAATCTCCGGATATTGACGAGAAGAAACTGAAAGAGAAATACCTGAAAAATATTGACGGATTGAAAAAGGAAAAGATTGATACAGATGCCGAAAGAAAAAACTACAGGGACAGAATCACGGGCATTCAGAAAATGATAGGGGACGATACCGTTATCTGCGCATATCCAGCCACTGTCGGAATATGCGGATGCTGGGACCACGGATTCATAGAGCCGTTCACATACCTGTATTACAGCGAACCGGAGATTGTATCGGAATACCTTGCGCTCAAAACCGAAAAAACGATAGAGAGAATCCATTGCATTGCCGATAAATCACTCTCCCCAGTTATTCTGATTGCAGACGACCTTGCATCCAAGATAGGGCCTGTATTCTCGCCGGCATTCCTTAGGAAAGAGTTTTTTCCTCTTTTGACAAAACATGTCGCCGCATGGAAGAGCCACGGCATAAAGGTTCTTTACCACTCCGACGGCAACTGGAAAATTCTCATTGACGATTTCCTCACATGCGGAGTTGACGGGTTTTACTGCCTTGAGCCGGCGGCGGGCATGGATATTGTTGAACTGAAGAAAAAATATCCTCAGGCGGTATGGGCCGGCGGTTTGGACGGGGTTGACCTGATGGAAAGAGGGACTCCCGATGCAGTCAGGAAAGAGGTGCGCAGGCAAATAGAGGAGACGGACGCTCTGAATACCGGAGGGATTTTCCTGGCGACATCAAGCGAAATCAACCCCATGATAAAAGCGGAGAATTACCAGGCCATGATAGAGGAAGCACATTCAATTTACAACAAGAACTTCAAATGAAAGAAAAGAAAAAAGTGTTTCCGGCGGACTTTGCCTGGGGAGCGGCAACATCGGCGTACCAGATAGAAGGCGCGTGGAACGAGGATGGCAAAAGCGAGAGCAACTGGGACAGATGGGCCCACACACCGGGCAAGATAAAGGGCGGAGGCACGGGCGATGTGGCGGTGGACCACTACCACCGGTGGAAAGAGGACGTAGGACTTATGAAACAGCTACAGATTAACGCATACCGTTTCTCCATCGCATGGTCCCGCATTCAGCCGGCCGGAAGAGGCAGTCTTAACCCGAAAGGCGTCTCGTTTTACGATAAGCTTATAGACTCCCTGCTTGAATCAGGGATAGAACCGTTCGTTACGCTGTGCCATTATGACATCCCGCAGATACTTGAAGACCGGGGCGGCTGGGTTAACAGGGAGATGACGGACTGGTTTTCCGAGTATGCCGGTAAGATAGTTCATCTTTTCGGCAGCAGGGTGACTAAATGGATGACCATAAACGAGCCCATATGCATTGCCAAAGGGCACTATGCCGCAACCGTGGAACCTCCGGGACTGGGCGACCCGCAGGCGGGAGCAGACGCCGCTCATCACCTTATGCTCGCGCATGCGAAAGCGCAAAGAGCCATAAGAGCCTGCGGCCAAAAATACCAGGTTGCGCTGGTCAACTGCATTTTCCCGTCGGAACCCTATACCGGCCCGGTTAAATCCGATTCTGACGGTTTCGCCCGTATGAGCGGCGATATAAATTCCGCGGAGGGAGAAGAACCTGTTACGCCTGAAGATGCGGCAGCCGCCGCATACCTGCAGGATGGATATACAAATAGATGGTGGATGGAGCCCCCTTTTACCGGGCGGTATCCGCAGGATATATGGGCGCATATGGAACACCATCCCGATGTTATAGAGGGGGATATGGATATAATAAAGGCAAAGCCGGATTTTCTTGCCATCAACTATTACACCCGCTACCTGGTGCGCGCGGTGCGCTCGAAAGGCAAGCTGTCGTGGAAAGGCATCCCGGTGAAGGAACGGGGAAACTCCTATAGTTCAATGGGCTGGGAGGTATATCCCGAGGGGCTTTACAATACATTGCTCCGATTAAAAAAGGAATATGCGGGAACGCCTGTATATATAACTGAAAACGGTTTTGCCTTTGAAGATAAGATTTCCGATAACGGAACGATAGAAGACGATTACAGAGTAGATTATCTTCGCCGGCACATAGACATATGCGGCAAGGCGCTGGCGGAGGGTGTCAACCTCAAAGGGTATTTCGTCTGGTCGCTTCTGGACAATCTTGAATGGGAAACAGGATGGGGACAGCGTTTCGGGATTATATACACTGACTACAAAACACTGAACCGCACGGTTAAAAAGAGCGGGTTGTGGTACAGGGATTTCATTGCTTCTGCAACAAGCAAAAAAACGTAATTTTTAATGCTTGTCATTGCGATGGATGAGATTGCCGCGGGAAAAAACGCCTCGCAATGACAAAACAAACAGGAGGAGAAAAATGGGGGAGAGACTGGCAATTCACGGAGGAAAGAAGGCCGTTCCCGAAAACGCTAAAAAAGTAAAGTGGCCTGTTATAACGGAAGAAGACAAGCAGTCGGTAATGGGCGTGCTTGAACGCGGGGTGCTGTTCGGGCCCTATGCGCCCGAGGTTGTCGCTTTGCAGGAGGAGTTTGCAAAATACGTCGGGACAAAGTACTGTATCGCAACAAACTCCGGTACCGCCGCACTGCACATGGCTATTGCCGCCGCAGACATAGGACCGGGGGACGAGGTGATAACAAGCGCGTTTTCCTTCCTCGCCTCAGCCACATGCATACTGCACCACAACGCACTGCCGGTTTTCGTGGACATAGACCCGGCAACATACAACATTGACGTCAACAAAATAGAAGAAAAAATAACGGAGAAGACAAAGGCGATTATCCCGGTGCACATACACGGACTGCCCTGCGATATGGACAGGATACAAGAAATCGCAAAAAAGCATAATCTGGCGGTGATTGAAGACGCATGCCAGTCCCACGGCGCGCTGTACAAGGGAAAGAAAACGGGCTCTATGGGAGAAATGGCGACGTTCAGCCTGAATTCAACCAAGAACCTTGTGGGAGGAGAAGGCGGGCTTTTTGTCACGAACAGCGAGGAACTGAGGGCAAAAGCCAACATGACGAGGATGTTCGGCGAGTTTGTAAAGGAAGGGGAAGGCAGAAGCTATAAGGCGTACACGATGGGATGGATGTACAGAACACAGGAGATGGCCGCCGCCCTTACCAGAAGCCAGCTGAGGCGCCTTGACCATTACAACGGGATTTCCCAAAGAAACGGGGATTATCTGACAAAAACTCTGTCGGGAATAAAAGGTCTGATTCCTCCGGCAACTCCTTCTGACAGGACGCACATATATCATAAATACAGGGTAGTTCTTGACCCGAAGGCACTCGGGATAAACATGGAGCCGGTCAAATTCAGGGACCTTGTGATGAATGCTCTTAAAGCCGAAGGTGTGGATATCGTACTATGGCAGTTGTTCCCACTTCCTGAAAACCCGCTGTTCCAGAATATTGAGGGGTACGGGAAAGGATGCCCGTGGCTCTGCCCTCATTCGAGAAAAGCGGATTGGAAAGCCGAGTATGCGCCGAACGCTTATCCTGCAACAAAAAAACTTGTTGAAAACTCCGTTGTCGTGTGTTCGGAACCTTATCCTCCTTACTGCCAGGAGATGGAACTGATGGAGCATTACGCCGAAGGATTCAGGAAGGTATTTGAAAACATAGGGGAGGTAGTGGAATAAAACTATACCGCAAAAAACATGGAAAAAGATATACAGTTTCTCAAAGATACGGCAAAGGAGTTAAGGAAAAATATCCTTAAAATGGTTTGTGCCGCATGCTCCGGACATCCGGGAGGTGCTCTTTCCGCTGCAGAGATAATCACTGCGCTTTATTATGGCGAAATGCACGTTGACCCGAAAAACCCGCAAGACCCGGACAGGGACAGGTTTATTCTCTCAAAAGGGCATACTTGTCCCGTATTGTATTCGGTTCTGGCAATGAAAGGATATTTTCCTCTTGAAGAACTTCAAACACTGCGCAAGATAAACGGAAGGCTTCAGGGGCATCCCGACATGAACAAGACACCGGGAGTAGATTCCACAGCCGGCTCTCTGGGTAACGGACTGTCCATAGGCATCGGAATGGCTCTGATGGCAAAACTGGATAAGAAATCCTACCGTACATATGTGCTTCTCGGATGCGGAGAGCTCAACGAAGGGCTCATATGGGAAGCGGCTATGGCCGCGGCGAAATTCAAGATTGATAATCTCCTGGCCATAGTTGACTATAACCGCCTTCAGCTTGACGGCACAAACGACGAGGTTATGCCGCTTGAACCTTTAGCCGATAAATGGAAGGCCTTCAACTGGAATGTAATTACAATTGACGGGCATGATTTCAACCAGATACTGGGCGCTTTCAGAAAAGCCGGAGAGACGGTCAATCAGCCGACCGTCATAATTGCCAATACCGTAAAGGGTAAAGGCGTAAGTTTCATGGAAAATAAAGTTGACTGGCACGGGAAAGCTCCTAACAAAGAACAGCTTGAAACCGCATTGAGAGAGATAGAAAATGACATATAAAACAGGCGATTGGATACCGACGCGGGATGCTTACGGAGAGGCGTTGTGCGAACTCGGAGAAAAAAATAAAAAGGTAGTGGTCTTTGAGGCGGATATCAGCAAGAGCACGCGGACCAATCTCTTCGGGAAAAAATTCCCTGAAAGATATTTCAATGTCGGCGTGGCCGAGCAGAATGAAATGGCTATAGCCGCCGGCGCGGCTATGTGCGGCAAGATTTCCTTTGTAAGCACATATGCCGTCTTTGCTTCCATGAGGGCATGTGAACAGGTCAGGACGTTTGTTGCCTATCCCCATCTCAACGTCAAAATCTGCCCGAGCCACGGCGGGATAACACCCGCAAACGACGGAGTGACGCACCAGGGGACTGAAGACCTTGGGATAATGAGAACTATTCCCGGAATGACCGTTCTTATGCCGGCCGACGCCAATGCCACAAAAAAACTGTTATTCGCGGCGGCGGAATGGGACGGGCCGGTCTACCTGCGGCTTACAAGAGATTCGGTACCCATTATCTACGATGAAAAAACGGATTTTACAATAGGGAAAGGCATTCTCCTTCGTGAAGGAAAGGATGTTACCATCATCGCCCTCGGCGATATGGTCTCAAAAGCGCTGGATGCGGCAAATCTGCTTTCAACAGAAGAAATCTCGGCCGAAGTAATTGACATGCATACCATCAAACCTCTGGATGGAGATATTATTCTTAACTCCGTAAAGAAGACCCGGACTGTGGTTACTGTTGAGGACCATCAGGTTGAATGCGGACTTGGCGGCGCGGTAAGCGAATTTCTGGGGGAGAATTATCCCGTCCCCGTCCGCAGAATAGGGTTCCGTAATACGTTTGCCGAATCGGGCGAATATGAACTGCTCCTGGAGAAATACGGGATGTCTGTCAAACACATTACTGCCGGTTGTCTGAACTCAATAAAAATGAAAGGAAAGATACGGTGAGCCATGAACAAGAAAGAAGAATTGGAAAGATGGGCGCAATTACTGCGTTACGATGTGGTACGAATGATATCCAATGCAAACTCGGGACATCCCGGCGGGTCGCTCTCTGCCGCTGATATAGCGGCCTGTCTCTATTTCAACGAGATGAATATCCGGCCGGATGAACCTGACTGGCCTGACAGAGACCGTTTTATCCTCTCCAAGGGACATGCCGCCCCTGTATTGTACGCCGCTCTGGCAAGGAAAGGTTATTTTTCCATTGAAACACTTAAAACACTTCGTACGGCAGGGAGCATGCTTCAGGGGCATCCCGATATACATACGCCCGGAGTGGATATGACCACCGGCTGTCTGGGACAAGGTCTTTCGGCAGGATGCGGCATGGCGCTCTCCGCCCGGCTTGATAAAAAATCTTACAGGGTATATGTGATGATGGGCTGCGGCGAGATGAATGAAGGACAGGTGTGGGAATCGGTTATGAGCGCCGCTCACTTCAAACTGGATAACATCCTGGTTATCCTGGACTATAACCAGCTGCAGTTTGACGGAAGTGTCCGGGAGGTTTTAAATCCGGGAAGCATGAAAAAGAGATGGGAAGGATTTAACTGGAATGTAATTGAGATTAACGGCCATGACATTAATGAAATTCTCTCTTCCTTTAAGAAGGCAAAGGAGACAAAGGATATTCCGACAGTGATTATTGCCGATACGATTAAAGGCAGGGGTGTGAAATTCATAGAGAAAGATTACATGTGGCACAGCCTTATGGACAACAAGAAATTTACCGAATATGCAGAACAGATGAGGGAGGAGCTTAAGAATGCAGACAGCTTCTATGCGGACCGCCTATGGTGAGGCGCTTGTGGAAGCCGGCAGAGAGAATAAGAATATCGTTGTGCTTGAGGCGGACCTGTCCAAGGCAACTAAAACATCACTCTTTGCCAAAGCGTTTCCGGAGCGGTTTTTCAATATCGGCATAGCCGAACAGAACATGATGAGCATGGCGGCCGGTTTCGCCACATGCGGCAAGGTGCCCTTTGCTACAGCTCTGGCTGTATTTGCCAGTATGCGCGCTCTTGAACAGGTTAGAACATCCGTATGCATAGGCAACCTGAATGTGAAAATCGGCGCTCCATACGGAGGGCTGGCAACGGCAGAGAACGGGCCGACTCATCAATGTATATCCGACATTAATATGATGCGAGGCCTGCCTAATATGACCGTATTGGCCCCTTCCGACGCAGTATCATGCAAGGCCTGCGTACATTGGGCTGTAAAACACAAAGGCCCGGTATATATCAGGATTCTGCGCGACGGTGAACCTGTCCTCTATGAAAAAAAAGAGGATGTTAACATAGAAAACGGCAACAGACTGCATGAAGGTAATGATATGGCAATTATCTGCAACGGTTTTACTTCTCACATGGCCCTGCAGGCGGCTGAAGAACTGACAAAAGAGGGGATGCATGTTACCGTCCACGATATCTTTTGCATAAAGCCGATTGCCGCCGACGTTATTCTGGATATTGCACAAAAGTGCAAACGCATTATTACGGTTGAAGAACACAATATCTACGGAGGACTCGGAAGCGCCGTTGCCGAGGTTATCAGCCAGAGCCGTCCGGTTCCGCTGAAGATTATGGGCGTAAATGACTATTTCAGTGATTCAGGCAGTCATAAAGACCTGCTGGAAAGAGCGGGCCTTACCGTAGAAAATATAATCCGGCAGGTAAAAGATTTTGTTGAGTGAAGTGGAGAATCTGCCGCAACAGGGAGATGAGAAATGAAAAAATACACGATTCATGGAAACGAAGTTGAAGCAAAAGAGCTTCCGGGCAGAAAACATAAGATGGTAGTCAGGCCCGATAATATGGGGGCGGCAACAATGTGCGCGGGGGAAGCCGTCTTTCCGGGCAATGCACATGCACCTGTCCATGTTCACGCGGACGCGGAAGAAATCCTCTATGTGATTTCAGGGAGAGGCAGGATGTACTTTAACGGAAAACCGGAGGATATAGAACCCGGAACGTTTATGTTTGCCCCTGCCGGGGTTGAACACAGTATTGAGGCAACAACCGGTGAAGACCTGAAGGTTTTCTACGTCTTCAGCCCGCCGGTCAAACAGGGAAGTTACGACAAAAAACAGGAGGTACACGATGTCCGATAAACCCAGGGCTGTAAAAGTAAGCCCTTATGATTGTGAAATCATCCCGCTTTCCCAGCGGATGAATTTCAAGCTTGTTGACCCGACTACCTGCGGTTCCAAGCACCTGACATTCGGCATGGTGATTGTAGAACCTCACGGAACATGCGAACCCGGCCATGTGCATGACGACCAGGAAGAGATATTCTTCTGCCTGTCGGGACACGGAATAGTGGTTGCCGACGATGACCACAAAGAAATTCCGGTCGCTCCATGCGAAGCGGTGTTTTTCAAACCCGGGGTCTATCACTCTCTGAAGAATCCTACTGACATCCCTCTGCAGGTACTGTGGATTCTCTCCCCCGGAGGATGGGTATTTGACCGCAACCCGGGCTTGAAAAAAATTGCCGAAGAACCGGAAAAATCAAAAAAACAGGGAGTAGTGCATACAAGTCTGGATAAATCACAATAGGAGCTGTTAATTATGACAATACGTGATGCTTTTATTAAAACAATGCGCCGGGAAATCAGCGGCTATGTCCCCAAGGATATAGCGCTATGTGCATCTCAAAGAGAGCGTTTTAAAGAGGTATACGGCCATACCGATATCGCCAAAGAATGGAAACTTCCCATGCGCGGTGTCGGACTCAGGTTTCTTGCAACCGCTGCAGATTTCACACCATGGCTGGGCAAACTTGACAACGGAGTGGAAGTAAATGAATGGGGCATAGGGTTGAAAATGATTGACCGCGGCGCAGAACTCGGTCAATATATCCATCCTCTCCAAAATATTAAAACAGCGGAGGAGGTTTTGGAATATCCTTTCCCCAAAGCTCCGGATAAAGAGACGGTAAAGATTGCGGCAGAGAGATGCGCAGATTTTCACAAACAGGGGTTTCCCGTAATGATATACACCTGTCCTGTCGGCGGCACAATATTCTGGCCGGCATACAAACTTATCGGCATGGAGAACCTTCTCTGCTACATGCATACCGACCCGGATATCGCCGCCGCACTCCTGGATAAGGTCTGCGAAATATGCACTGAACATGCAGGCCTTGTCGCTTCTGTCGGAGCGGATGTGATACATATGGCCGACGACCTCGGCACCCAGGTATCCACTTATATGAGCCCTGCCGATTTCAGAAAATGGATAAAACCGCGCCTGGCAACCGTCATCGCCTCGGCAAAAAAGGTAAACCCCGGTATTCTTGTACATTTTCACTCCGACGGCGCCGTTAAGGATTTTATTCCCGACCTTATAGAAATAGGCGTTGATATACTAAATCCCGTCCAGCCCGAGTGCATGGACCCGCTTGAAATCAAAAAACAATTCGGTGATAAACTTTCTTTTTCGGGATGCGTAGGCACCCAGACCACAATGCCGTTCGGTTCTCCCGAAGACGTCCGTTCCGCTGTAAGGTCTTACTGCGAGCATGTCGGCAAAGGCGGTGGTCTATGGATAGCTCCAACGCATCTTGTGGAACCGGAGGTACCGTGGGAAAACATCACGGCTTTTATTGAAACGGCGAACGAGTATGCAGAATATTGACAGAATTATCAGGGTGGAGGAAGGAAAATGTATAAGATATATCCGATAAAGATAGCCCAATCCGTAAATCCGGAACCGAGTGTTTTTTATCTGGGGGACTGCAGTAAAACAGTAGAGATGTTCACTTACATATATCTTATAAAAAGCGATGGGAAAATCATTCTGGTTGATACAGGATTCGGCATTGAAGAAATCATGAAAATGAATCCCGGCATGAAGCAGGCAGAGGGTGAAGATACCTTGTCGCAGTTGAGCGCGAGAGGTATCAAGCCGGAAGAAATAACCGACATAATTCTTACCCATGTTCACTGGGATCATTTTTCCCCGGTTATAGGGAAATTCACAAATGCAGTGATATATGTTCAGGAGAAAGATGTGCGATATGTCCTTGACCCGCCTCATCCATGGTTCGCGAAATTCGTTTTTGTAGAAACCGTCAAAAAATTGACCACATCTTTTAAGAGCCGCGTCCATTTTCTAAACGGGGACGAGGAAATTTTGCCGGGGATATCAGTATTCCTGGCCGGGGGCCATTCCCCCGGGAGCCAGGCGGTCAAAGTAAAAACACAAGCGGGAAATGTAATTATAGCCGGCGACGTGGTTTTTCATTACAGGAATATTGATGAGAATATCCCGATTGGTTTCAATTGTAATCTGGAAGAATGTTTTTCGGCCATGAAGCGGATACGGGAAGAGGCAGATATCGTTCTGCCCGGCCATGACCCGCTTGTTTTAGAGAAATATAAGGAAATATAGTTCAGGAAGGGGAAACACAGGGGAGGTTTTAGAATGAATTCAAAAGAAAGGATATTGTCTGCAATTTCCGGAATGGACGTTGATTATGTACCGATGTACTGCTGGTGTTTCGGGTTCTGCCCGCCGGAAAAACTGAGGTGGGCAAGAAACGGGATAGAGCGGAAATTCTGGTATACCATGCGGCTGGAACACCTGCATACCCTCCCCCAGCAGTGGGACGTACTTGATGATTTTGAGAGGGTAAAACGCATGCAGTCGCTGGGCATAGACGATATTCTTGACGTCTCCTTTCCGTGGGGAATGCATCCGGACGTCAAAAGGAAAGACTGGAAGGAAAACAATCTTATCTGCGCCTCCTACGAAACGCCTGCCGGAACAATAACGCAGAAGGTAAGGAAAACGGATGAGGAGATACCTTCGGGATGGGTGGTTGCACCTGATACCGCGCGCATCATAGAGGACTTCAACCTGCCGCGAAGCGAGAAGTTTCCCGTAACGTCTGCGGCCGACCTTAAGCCGATGGAATACCTTCTTGCTCCGCCTTCCGAAGAAAAAATGGTAGAATACAGGGAGCGCATCTCGGCGGTAAAGCGGTTTGTCTCGGAATATCCGGTTGCGGTGCAGGGCTGGAGCGCATTCGGGATGGATGCGGCGGTATGGTTCACCGGGGCGCAGAACGCCATCATTCTGGCCATGACAGAACCGGATTTCTTCCGGGAACTGATAAATACCGTGCACCGCTTTGACGTTATGAGGACCGAGCGGATGATAGACGCCGGCGGGATTGACATGATTGTGCAGAGGGGCTGGTACAGCTCCACGGATTTCTGGTCACCGAAATTATTCAAACAGTTTGTAGCGCCCAACCTGAAGAAACTGACAACTATGGTTCACCGGGCAGGACTGAAGTTCGGGTACGTGATGACTACGGGCGTAATGACTATGCTTGAAGACCTGATTGAGGCTGGCGTGGACCTTCTCTATTACGCCGACCCGGAACAGGAGCATTTTGACCTGAAGGATTTTAAAAACAAGGTTGCGGGCAGAATGTGCACCGCAGGCGGCGTAAGCACCAGCTTAACGCTGAACAGGGCGGGTGAAGCCTCTGTAAGAAAGAGCGTCTCCGAAGCGATGGGGAAGATGGGGAAGAAAAGCTTCATCCTTTCCCCCGTGGATGCGCTTTTTCCGGACACTCCGTTTAAAAACCTTGAAGCGATGATAGACCAATGGAAAAAAGAAAGATGAAAATAGGTCTTCTTTTACTGGCAGGCCAATGGCTTGAAACCATCGGGGCAAACAAAGGTTTTTATTCTTCGCTTCCGCAGATTTTGAAAAGCGATGCTTTAAAAATAAAAAAACTCCTCCCCGAAGATACGGAGGTTATTGACCCGGGCATAGTCAACAGCAGGGAGAAAGCGGCAAAAGCCGCCGCTCTATTCAAAGAAAAGGGCGCAGATGCCATCCTTATATCCTATCTTGCATGGGGCGAGGACTGGCTCTTTCTTGAGGCGATAAAAAACCTGCCGGAAACACCCGTTTTGCTTTGGAGCTGTGTGCCGTCCTCCGAACTGCCGAAATCTTTTGACATGGTACAGCTATTTCGTTACAGCGGGCCGGTGGGGGCAATGCAGGCAAGCGGACCGCTGAAAAGGATGGGCAGAAAATTCTGCGTTATATCCGGTTCCACTGAGAACAAAGAAACGGCTGATGAGATAAAAAAATTTGTCAGGGCGGCGGAGGTAACTTCAAAACTGAAAAATTTAACCGTGGGGCTTCTTCCCTCAGTCTGTGATTCAATGAGCGGAACTCACATTGAAGAAAAAACTCTCAAAAAACAGCTTGGCATTTCAGTAAAGCACATTTCTTTGGAAGAATATTGCAAATCGTCCGAAAGCATCTTCGCGGGTGAGGTGAAAAAATGCGCGGATTTTCTGAAGAGGCAGTATAAGGTTGAAGTGTCTGACAAAGCTCTGCTTAAAGGAGCCAGGGCATCCCTAGGGCTGCTGAGGATTCTGGACAAGTATAACCTCCGCGCGCTTGCCTTCAACGACCTTGACGAAAAACTGCATATTAAATGCGGGTTGAGGCCGTGCCTTGCCATACCCGGAATTTTTGAAAAGACGGTCATAAGCATGGAAGGGGATGTAGGCGCGGCGGCGGCGATGTACATATTGAGGGAGCTGACCGGCAAATCGCCGATGTACACCGAGATTTTCACCTATGACGAGAAGGAAAATGCATTCCTTGCAGGACACGCCGGAATCCTTGACGCCCCTGCCCTTGTGCAATCGGCAAAGTATATCCGGATTGTGAAGGATTATGAGTATATGGAGGTAGAGAAAGATACCGCCGCGATGCAGTTTACGGCAAAATCCGGCACGGTAACAATGCTGAATATATTCTTCACAGGAAAGGAATTCCAGATGTTTGTATTAAGGGGAAAATCGGTGCGCTCCGGGAAAAATTTTGACATATCTCCCTCAATCTATATTAAACCTGAAATTAACGTCAACGAATTCATGAAAAAGGTTATGTCCTTCGGCACCACTCAGCACTGGGCAGTTGTGCATCAGGACGCAGTAAAAGAGTTGAAATCCCTTGAAGACGCCGGCCTGAACATGACAAACATTGAGATTTAACATGAAAAAGGTCAGAATTGAAAACTCCTTCCTTGAAATCCCGACATATCCATGGAGCGGGGAAGACCTGGAAGCTCCGTTTATAAGAGAATTCACCCCGCGCGGACAGCCGATTTACCCGTACAAGCCGCTTGAAAACCTGTCCGATAAAAGCGAATTGAGAAAATACCGGTGCGTGGTTTTTGAAAACGAGTTCCTTAAGCTTGTTTTCCTCCCTGAACTGAACGGACGCCTCTATTCAGCATTTGATAGAGTAAACAAGCAGGAGCTGTTTTACAATAACCCCCAGATGAAGCCCGCCTTATTCGGCCTGCGCGGGGCATGGTGCGCAACGGGAGTGGAATACAACTTCCCAAACAGCCACTCCACAACCACGCTTGAGCCGGTAATGACAAAAACCGTTGAAAACAAGGACGGCTCGGCATCTTTTATCTGCGGCGACTGCGAACGGGTGGGAAGGATGCTCTGGAGCATGGAGGTCACACTGCGCCCCGGCTCCGCCTGCATAGAGATGCAGGCAAAACTCTACAACTGCACGGAATACCCGAAACGCTTTTACTACTGGCTCAATGCCGCAGTACCCATATACGGGGAAACAAACTTTATATATCCTGAAAGTACAAAACGGCTTTACACCCATCCGCCCATGGACATTTCAAGGATAGCGTATATTGATTACCCTGTTCATAAAGGTAGGGACATCAGCCTCTTTAAGAATATCCCCCAGCACTTTCCCGTATTCGCGGAAGAGATGGAAGAAGATTTCTTCGGGATATACCACAGCCACCTGCACTGCGGGCTTGTCCATCTGGCAGACCATTCACTTGTCAGGGGACGCAAAATATGGATGTTCGGGAACAGCCGCGACGGGAAAATCTGGATAGACCGGCTCACAGACGGCGGGATTGACTACTGCGAACTGCAGACGGGTCCCTTCAGCCTCCAGTCGGATTACCGCCTTATGCCCCCGGGGAAAATACATCTTCAGAAAGATTTATGGATCCCCGTGGGAAATACCGGAGGGTTTAACGCGGCTTCCGAGAAAATAGCGGCTAACATAAGCATGGAAAAAGGGAAACTGCACATAAAACTGAACGCTTCCTGCAATATCCCCGAAGCGCTTATTGTCATAAAAGGCAGGACTGCCTGCATATATAAAAAGAGGATTTCCCTTTCCGCCCTTGAGGCGAAAAAAGTCATAGCTGACAAAATTCCTGCGGATTATAATCTGGAAATCCTAGATACCGGCGGCAAAACAATACTTTCGTACTCTCCTCAAAAACAAGGCAGAAGGAAGAATCCGTCGCCGGCCGGAACAAAAATCAGGAACAAATACCTTGAAGGTTCATACTGGGAAGAACAGGGCTGGCCCGAAAGAGCTTATAAAATTTATTCGGAAGATAACTCCATTGGTTCGGCAATAGCCGCCGCGCGCATGGATATGGACTCCGGCTTATATGAACAAGGACTCAAATCGCTGGATGAGATTCTGCTGACAGACAGGGAAAACGCCGAAGCGCTCCTTTACTCCGGGATATGCCTGAAAAAGCTGGGAGATTTCACGGCGGCGGAAAAGCGTTTCTCCGCGTCCTGCGATAACGCCTCCTTTATCAACGACGCAATATCGCAGATGGCGCAGGTTTCCGTAATTCTGAAAAATTACCCGCAGGCGCTGGAAAGACTGGAACTTCTTGATAAAAACAACGGGCTGTACGGCTATAATTACGGCTTATACATCCTCGCCCTTCGGAAAAACGGCTGCCCTGACACCATACCCTGCCACCTCTCCCGCACGGAAGAAGAAACCCCTTTTGAACCTCTTTCCACGGGAGAATCTTTCTTTGCAGGCAGGGTTGATGAAATAAACTCCCTTGATTTTCAGATATTGATTGAAATTCTCTGCCGCTACATCAACCTCAAAGAATATTCAGATGCGCTTGAGATAGTTTCATCCTTCACGGCACGAAATAAAAAGATGCCTGCTCTTGTCCGGTATTACAGAGCATATCTTGAACAGCTGTGCGGCAGGGAAAAGGATGCCGGAAAATCCCTGAACAAGGGGGTAAAAACAGCAGGCGAATGGGATTTTATATTCAGGTCTGAAAGCGAAGAAGTGCTGAAATACGCCCTGAAGAAAAAACCGGTAAATGCCGAGATTTTATACCACCTCGGCAATTTTTACGCCTATAAGAGAAGATGGGATGAGGCTATAACTTACTGGAGAAAGATAAAAGGCCCCCTGCTCTCCCTGTCTTTGCGCAATGAGGGCTTGTACCGGTGGAAGATTATAGGAGAGACACAGAAAGCTCTGCCGCTTTATAAAAAAGCCGCCTCTGCGGAAAATTGCGGGGCAAGGACCCTCTGGGAATACGACCGCCTGCTTGCGGAAACAAAGGCTGTCTCCGGCAGGCTGGGACTCATCAGAAGACACGGGCAGAAGTTCAATAAAGACTACCGGCTTCTCCTAAGGAAAGCAGAGACCCTTCTTGCCGCGGGGCAACCGGAAGAAGCCCTTGAGATACTTGAAAAAAATACATTCTCCCTCTGCGAAGGCAAAATGTTCCCCCGGCTTCTTTTTGAAGAGGCGTGCCGGCAAATAGGCGATAAATACAAGGCCAAAAAAAACTTCAAAAAAGCGCTTGAATATTTCATGAAACCTTTTGAGTATCCGGAAAACCTGGGCGTGGGCAAACCCGCCGCCAATATGGAGTGCGAATGGTACTGGCGCTGCGGGATGCCCTGCAAAGAAACGGGAGACAATGCAAGGGCGATGGATTTCTTCAGGAAAGGAACTGAACCCGGGAATGCCATAGAGATAGATTTCTTCCCTCTGAAAAACCTTATCTGGCAGCATGACCCGGAAATCCCCGAACCCGCTGCAGAGAGAAACGAGACTTTCAGGATTCTTTGCTTCAAGGGGCTCGCAAATAAAAAATAATCAGAGCAACCTCCTCCCCATGTCAAAAAGATTTCCCCGGCCGTTATAACTCTTCCCATAAAATTTTTCTTTTTTGAAAAAAAAGGGAGTATAATAAGTATATCAATGAACAATTATCTATATCTTAAGGTGAAGAAGGACCTGTTGAGAAGAATAGAAAGCGGGGAATTTTCGGAAGGCGGACTGCTTCCTCCCGAAAAAGAACTCTGCAAACTGTACAAAGTCAGCCAGATAACGGTGAGAAGGGCTGTGGGCGAATTGACACATGAAAACATCCTTGTACGCCAGCAGGGAAAAGGCACTTTCATAAGGAGGCGTGAGACAGGCGCGCAGGTCAAAACAATACTCGCCCTTACCCCCTACGCGGCAAACACCTTTTTTTACGATGAGTTTTACGGGCCTGTATGGAAAGGGATGGAAGAGGAGGCAAATGTCTCCGGCTGCAACCTCGTTTTCAGCTCCCACTCCTCATCCCTGAAACATAAGAGGGACCTGTTGAAAACCATAAATCCTGAAATGCATGCAGGGATAATCGTTATCAACGAACTTGATAACCAGCTGCTCTACGAACTTAAAGAAAAATTCCCGGTAGTGCTTGTTGATTATTCATTGACCGATTTCTTTTCTGTGGTAAGCGACAATGAAGGGGGGGCTCTTGAAGCCACGGGACACCTGGCATCTCTGGGACACAGAAAGATTGCATGCCTGACCATCCCTGCTTTCGGGAACAGTTATCCCTTACGGGTTGCAGGGTACAGGAAGGCGCTTGAGTCATTCAGCATAAAAGATGATTTTGTCTTCCGGCAGGAAGTAAAAGAATCCGCGGATACCAGCATCAACGCCAGGGAAAAACTCGGTTATACGGCGTGCAGGAAAATGCTGAAAAACAGGAAAGGAATAACGGGTATTTTTGCGGTCAGCGATGCGGTTGCGATAGGCGCCATTGAAGCCTTGCACGAAAAGAAAATCCGGGTTCCGGAAGAGATGAGCATCATAGGGTTTGACGGCATATACGATTCCGTTCATTCCGACCCGCCGCTCACAACAATGTCCGTCCCCAAAGAAAAGATGGGAAGGATTGCCATAAGGACGCTTTTAGAGAATAT
This sequence comes from Candidatus Omnitrophota bacterium, assembly GCA_016928555.1. Taxonomy (GTDB): domain Bacteria; phylum Ratteibacteria; class UBA8468; order B48-G9; family JAFGKM01; genus JAFGKM01. The sequence goes on from JAFGKM010000068.1 coordinate 18,013, forward strand.
TAACAGGAGAAACGCGAATCCAAAAGAAATAATCCTTTCACCCCAACTTGTGATAAGAGAATCAACCGCTCCCCCGAAAAGGACCCGTTAAAACAAACCATACTGCTTTGAACTTCACTTTAGAACAAGAAGCGCTGGGACTTTTTTCGCAGGCACATCCAGAATTATTTTGCCCCTTTCCCTGCCGAATTTTATCCTCTCCGGAGCGCCGCCGGGGACGCATGAATCAACGCTTTTTATCCTGTCCGCATCCTTTACGCAGACCTCAACCCCCGCCTTAACGGCAATCGGAACACATCCCGGCACAACCGATACGAGGTATCCTTTTTCTTCCGAAGCAAAGATGTTCCCTTCCGCTCCGCCGTGCAGTTTCAAAGCATGGGGTTCAAGGCACCATCTTCTGCCTTTGAATTTTTTCAGCAGGGGCAGATATTTTTTGTATGTTTTCACATCTTCGGAATTCATGCCGGAGAAAACCCCTATGTCCGCGCCGTACCTTAGGCAGTTCATAAGCGCTTCCATAAGACTCTCCGAAGAATATATTATTATCCCGAGAGGTTTGAATACGCTCATGTATCCGAGATATCCGAGCAGTTTCGGATCTGTTTCGGCGACAAATCCGTCAATATGCCTCTGCACCTCCACGTTAATGGGACCGTTGGCAAACGTGAATTTGCCGCGCTTGCGCAGGAACGCCGCAACCTCTCCCAGAAGTTTATGGAAGCCGAACGTTGTCTTATAGCACGGCAGGTTATCCGCGGAAGATATGCCGTCATCCCTGCTGAAGTCAAACCACTTGTAGCAGAGGTTATCCACAAATATGCCGTCCGCTTCGGAGAACCTCTCCATGAGTTTAACCGCCTGACCTTTAACATACTGCCCCCAAGGGGTTTCAAGGGCGAAATTCATGCCGTACGTACCGGGGAAGGCCTTTATGATGGAGCCGTCCCTGTTTTTGAGGAGGGAGTCTCCGAATTTCTTCGCAAGCTCGGTGTATATCTCGCACGTCTGCCAGTAAAGAAATGAAGCTATGCCGTTTCTCTTGAGCATCTCTATGTATTTTTCAACCCTTTCATGGGTAACAAGATACGGAGGCCGGTCTTTCCTGTGCATCTCATTGGTCTTGTTTAAGCTGTACCACTGCTTTTCTTCAGGCATGTAATAGCCGTAACAGGGGAAGAATTCGTGGATTTCAAACCATGTCATACCCGCCTTTTTGAGAAATTTTATTTTGTCTTCGCCCATCGTGATATTCCCGCATATCATTCCGCCGGAATATTCCCAGATTGATTCGTCGTAAGGTTCAAAATATTCTTTATATTCGGAGCAGAGCCATCCCAGCCCGTCCCTCCAGTCGCCCCTGTGGAATTTCATTTTCAGGGAAATTTTCGCATCTCTTCCGTTGCCGCATCCAAGGTAGTCGTTGACGATGCTCACGCTTCTTTCGTCTTCAACGTTGAAGTCGCCGACATTAGTAATCCTGAAGCTCAACCCCGGGGCGGGAACGTCAAACGGCTTGACAAAGGTCTGCCCTATATCGTTTTTTTCGTCATAAACTGTAACCGCCGGAATTGACGTATGTTCCCATATGTGGTCGTATGAGATGTTAAGATGGTTTGTCTTGTCCAGCCTCCAGGGTGCATCCGAACTTGCGGACCAGACATGCCAGTCGGAACCGGGGAATTTTGTGCGTGAAGGCAGGGGATAGTTGAAGCTTACCCTGATTGTCCGGTACTTCCCTCCCTGAACGGAAACCGAGGTTTCGCATGAAACGGCGTCTTTTTCAACGGCTGCAAAGACCTGGCTGACAATGAAAGGGGCTCTTGAGAATTTCCATTTTATGCAAAGGCTCCCTTTCTTGTTTTTCTTTTCAAGCAGTTCGGTCTTATGCTCACCGGAGCTGTATTCTTTCCGGGTAAGATAATCGTATATTGAAACGGACGCGTGACAACCTGCATCCCAGATGTCTTTCCCTTTGAATTTAAGGCGGTCAAGATTGAGAGAACTGCCGTCCAGCGATAAAAAAATATCCCTGCTGTCAATGACAAAAGATTTCATACTTTTCTCCCCGGTTTATTTTATGGTTCTGTCAAAATACGGCCCGCTCTTTTAAAAGGCGGACGGAGCAGCCGTTTCGCTCAGGTGCTGCGTGACAGGTGAAACTTACGCA
>JAFGKM010000069.1 GCA_016928555.1 Candidatus Omnitrophota bacterium
ATACAGGAAGTCTTCTGGTAGGGTGGTCTACTTTTGCGCGCTTATTTTTGCCCAAAGTGGTATCTTTTTGCAGGCTTATTTACACCCCTTTGTCAAAGGGGGGATTAAGAGGGGATTTTGATGCCCCCCTGATGCGGCAGTCTGCCTGCGCCTGCCTTCGCAATGCTACAGCAAGGTGAAATTGAGGAAGAAAAACGCCCGACCTGAGTTCGCCGGTGAGCGAGGCAGCGAGGAGACGGCAACGAGACGTATGCTTATACGTCGAGGAAGCCGGCGAACGAAGCTAACGATGCTCTCCGGATGAAATCAGGACGGGAGTAGGCCGTAGAGGATTTGAACCTCTAACCTTGGCATTAAGAGTGCCCTGCTCTGCCGTTGAGCTAACGGCCCGATTATAAAATACGCCGTATATTATAACCCATTTTTCTTAAAATCAAAACACTTATCTTGCCGGTATGTTATAATACATTGCAGAGATTGTTTAAAATCATAGCCCTTCAAATACAAAAATTAAAGGACAAAAATCATGAGAGGATTTCATGCGGGAGGACCGCCTTCGCATCGCCATCACAGGTCAGATTTCGGGGTAGAAGAAGAGGAAACAAAAGGAGCACGTCTGCCGGTTCTGCGGCTTATAGGATACCTGAAACCCTATAAATGGCAGGCTTTAACCGCGTTTCTACTTTCCGTAATCATACAGGCCGCCCAGCTGGCGCCTCCCATGATAATCGGTTGGATTGTGGACCTCGCGGCAGGAAAAGGCCTCTTGCTCCGCTTGAATTTAATGCTTATTCTTCTCGCCGGAGCTTTTCTTTTAAGCGCGATTCTTTCCGGCGTAAAGACATTCATTCTCGGCAGACTCGGACAGAAAATCATACACGACCTGCGCACCGACACTTATAACAACCTCCAGAGGCTGAGCCTCGGCTATTACGACAACACACAGACCGGCGCCATCATGAGCCGGGTGACAAACGACGTCAACGAGGTAGAAAGAGTAATAGTGGAAGGGACGGACACATTCACTGTTGCGGTAATAACACTGCTGGGAATCATAATAATATTATTCAAGCTTAATTTCAAAATGGCGCTTGCGGCAAGCATCCCCATACCCATACTTTCCGCAATCACCTTTATAATAATGAGGCGCGCCCACCGGATATACCGGCAGGTAAGAAAAGACCTCGGCGATATGAACGCCATACTGCAGGATAACATCTCGGGAATCAGGGAAATAAAGAGCTTTACGCAGGAAGATTACGAGGAGCGTAGGTTTGCGGCAAAAAGCAGCAATTATCTGCTTTCCAACATGAAAGCCATAAGACTGTGGTCGAGTTTCTTCCCTCAGATAATGTTTTTCAGTTCCATAGGCACCGTACTGGTACTGTGGTACGGCGGCCGCTCAACAATGATTTACGGGACGCCCACTCCCGGGGAGATTGTCGCCTTTCTTTTCTACCTCAATCTTTTTTACATGCCTGTAAGGCAGTTAAACATGTTCAACCATATGCTTCAGCATGCCCGGGCGGCAAGCGAACGCATCTTTGAGATTATTGATGCCGAACCTGCAATCGCGGACGCCAAAGACGCGGTCAATCTACCCGAGCCCGTAAAAGGCGAAGTATCTTTCAAGAATGTATATTTTTCATATAAGAAGGGCGAGGTTGTATTAAAAGATATTACTTTTACGGCAAAACAGGGAGAAAAGATTGCCCTCGTGGGACCTACGGGCGCAGGAAAGAGCACCATAGCCGGCCTTATCCCGCGCTTTTATGAAGCGGATTCGGGAACAATCGCAATAGACGGGACAGACGTAAAGAAAATCCGGTTAAATAACCTTTCCGGCAATATCGGCATTGTCGCGCAGGAGCCTTTTCTTTTCAACGGAACAATATTTGAAAATATCGCCTACGGAAAAAGAAGCGCCTCCATGGAAGAAGTGACGGCCGCCGCAAAGGCCGCAAACGCCCACCAGTTCATAGCCGCTTTGCCGAACGGTTATGAAAATGAGGTTGGAGAAAGAGGTATAAAGCTCTCCGTGGGAGAAAAACAGAGGATTGCCATAGCAAGAGCTCTTCTCAAGAACCCTCCCATCCTGATACTTGACGAAGCGACTTCTTCGGTTGACGTGCATACGGAATCCCTTATACAGGAGGCGGTTGAAAGGCTGATATCCTCCCGCACCGCGTTCATAATCGCCCACCGCCTCTCAACAATAAGAAAGGCGGACAGGATACTCGTCATAGACGGCGGGAGGATTGCGGAGGAAGGCACGCACGAATCACTGCTGAAAGAAGGGCAGATTTACCGCAACCTGTATAAGATACAGTGGCAGGCGCACGGCAGAAAGAAGGAGAATCAGAATAATTCTGAACCCGGTTTGTTTACATGAGGATTATAAGATAAAATATACATTCAATTTTTAGCAGAAAGCCGTTATTGAAAGGAGAGCGTATAAAATGTTCAAAGAGATACAGCCGGAGAATATAAGGGACAACGCGTTCAAGCTCATAGGGAAAGACTGGATGCTTATCACCGCGGGCAAACCGGAATCTTTCAACACCATGACTGCAGCATGGGGCGGTTTCGGATTCCTGTGGAACAAGAACGTGTGTTTTATCTTTATAAGGCCTAACAGATACACATATAAATTCGTGGAGGAAAACAGCATATTCACTCTTTCCTTTTTTGAAGAGCAATACCGCGGCATCCTTGAATTCTGCGGGCAGAGTTCCGGAAGGGATACCGACAAGATAAAGAAAACCGGGCTCACCGTTTTTCAGTCCCCCGGAGGCGGAATATCGTTCAAAGAGGCAAGAACCGTCATTGAATGCAGGAAGATATATTTCCAGGATATAAACCCGAAAAATTTCGCGGACGCCTCAATACAGAACAATTATTCGGAAAAAGATTATCACAGGATGTACACGGGAGAAATTCTTCATGTTTTCAACAAAGAATAATTCTCTTGGGAAAACAACAGCGCTTTTATTTATCTGCATCTTCCCGTTGCTTGCAGCCCCCGCCTTCTCCGATGCGATAACGGGACGGCAGATTATGAAGGAGATGGAGCAAAAGATGCGGGGGAATTCCAGCCAGGGCAGGATAAAGATGGAAATCCCGAAGACAGGCAGGGAGCTTGTTGCCGACTTCTGGATGGAAGGCACCGACAATGCGCTGATAAAAATAGTGGAGCCGGCGAAGCAGTCGGGGCAGGTAACGCTCAAATCTGGAAAGATGCTGTGGGTGTATGACCCAAAACTTGAAAAACCGGCAAAGATTTCGCCCGCCTACCTAATAAAAACGTGGGAAGGGAGCGATTTCACCTATGACGACATGATAAAAGCCACAACCATAGTCAATGATTACAATCACCGGCTTACGGGTACAGTGATTGTCCGGGACAAAGAATTATGGAAGATTGAATCAGTGCCCAACCCCGGAGTCCCCGTCCTGTGGGGAAAACTGGAGTTTCTTGTGGGGAAAGACTTCCTTCCGAGGCGCCAGGAATTTTACGATGAAAAGGGACGCCTTGTGAAAACCCTTGAGTTTTCGGAGTTCAGAACAATGGGCGGGAGATTATTCCCCGCTGAATGGAAGATGACAGATATGACAAAAACAGGCAGTTTTTCCGTAATAAAATACCAGAAAATATCCTTCAATCTTCCCATAAAACCTTACACTTTTTCTTTTAAAAGCCTGCAATGACCGACAAAACCTTTATCCTTATCGCATGGCGGAATGTAAGAAGGAACGGCAGGCGTTCCTTCCTCGCGGTACTCATTGCCTCAATCGGACTCACCACGCTAATTATTTCAAATTCACTTTACGACGGATTCCACGAAAAGATGATTGAAAACGCGGTCAGGATTTACATGGGGCACATCCAGATTCACGAGAAAGGATTCCATCAGAACCCGACAATAGACAAGCGTTTTGAACCGTCCGAAGAGCATCTTTTTAACGGAATAAAAACAATCAGGGCATCCTCAAGGCGCGTAAAATTCCAGGCTATGGCGAGCACCGCCGCAAGCTCGCAGGCGGTAATAGCAATAGGCATAGAGCCCGAAAAAGAAAAAGAGGCTTCAATACTTAAAGGTTCGGTACTTTCGGGCGATTATCTCGGAACATCGGAGGAAGAAAGCCGCGACTGCCTTGTCGGCGAATATCTTTTCAACAACCTGCGGATGGAGGCGGGGGAAAAACTGGTGCTTGTATCGCAGGCTGTGGACGGATCCCTCGCGGCTGACGCATTCAGGGTGGCGGGCGTGTGCAGGACGGGCAACCCGGATATAGACCGTTCTTTCGTATGGATACCGCTTTCTTCGGCGCAGGAGATGCTGGGTTACGGCAACAGCGTATCGGAGATAGTCCTCCTGCTTAACAGGGCGGCGGACGTGGAGCATACGCAGAAAAAGATAAAGCAGAGGGTTGACGCGGAAAAGATTGAGGTGCTGAACTGGCAGGAGATAGCCCCGGATATCGTACAGCTTATTGCGCTGGATATAGCAATGCAGAGGATACTCATGACCGTCATAGCCGTGATTGTAGCGGTCGCCATAATGAACGTTATGATGATGTCCATACAGGAAAGATTCACGGAATTCGGAATTATGTCCGCGATAGGCACAAGGCCAGGGCAGATTGTGATGATGGTTCTGTGGGAATCCTTTTTTCTCGGTATTCTCGGCGTTGCGGGGGGGCTTATACTCTCCTCCGCAGGACTGGTCTTTTTCTATCTGCACGGGGTAAACCTCGCCTCGTTTTCTGCCGGAGTGACAAAATTCATAGGTCTGGACACAAGGGTCTTTCCGATACTGAAGTCACAGCAGGTTATAATCTCTGCATTTATAGTTCTCGCAAGTTCAACCCTTATTTCACTCTTTCCTGCGCTTAGAGCGGCGCATATGGATACTGTGAAAGCAATACGCCATATATAAAAAATGGAAAATACCGTTATCCGACTTAAAGAAGTTGTAAAAATTTATGACGGCGAATACAAGGTTGCCGCCGTAAACGGGATAAGCATGTCCGTGGAGCGCGGCTCCTTTTCCTGCATAGCGGGCCCTTCGGGTTCGGGCAAGACATCCCTTCTAAACCTGATGGGGGGGCTGGACAAACCGACTTCAGGGGACGTTTTTATAGAAGACAAAAACATTGCAAAATTTTCAAGAACAAAACTTTCGGACTTTCGCCTGAAGAAACTGGGTTTTGTCTTCCAGGAGCTCAATCTCATTCCCGTTCTCACCATTAGGGAAAACATTGAATTTCCACTGCTTCTGCAGGGATGGGACGAAACAAGGAAAAAAAAGGCCGTTAATGATATAATTGAAGAACTCGGGCTTGAAAAGCTTTCGGAAAGAAGGCCGCTGTCAATAAGCGGAGGGCAGCAGCAGCGCGCGGCAGTGGCAAGGGCGATAGTTTCAAACCCTGCGGTAATACTGGCCGACGAGCCTACGGCAAATCTTGATTCAGGGAACGCCCGAAGCCTCATAGGCCTGATGAATCGCCTGAACAGAGAAAAAGGCATAACCTTCGTTCTTTCTTCGCACGATGAAATGGTCCTTAAAGAAGCAGGGAGCATAATATACTTGAGAGACGGTAAAATTATACAGGGGGCATGAAAATGAAAATCAGACACGCAGTTGCGGCATTTGTTCTGTCAATGGCCTTGTGCCTTCATGCAGTCGGAGAAGAAAAAGTTGAGAATAAAGCATTATCCTTCTCCGGCTACTATAAAAACATCTCCTCATCGTTGGATTTTCCCTTTGAAGATTCATATTTCGACATCCTGAACCGCCTGCGCCTGCACTTTGACATCGCCCCCAATGAGTATTTCAAGGCGGTCATTGAATACGACGTGGAATTACAGTGGGGCGATTTCGTCGGAAGCATCCCTTACAGGATTGGGGAACGTATGAAGCCGGAGCAGTTCATGGACATCAGGGGCATTCTGATTGACGACGGAGACGTATATGCGACCCATTCGCTAAGCAAGGCGTTCATCCAGCTGTCCTCGGCAAATGTTGACTTCAAGGCGGGAAGGTACGTTTTGGACTGGGGCTCAAGCAGGGCTTGGAATCCGAACGACCCGTTTTACCCGCTTAACCCTCTTTATCTTGAAAGGGACGAGAGGATAGCCGCCGACGCGGTGGGGATTGAATTTTTCATTAACAACCTTTCTTCCGTATCTGCGGTTGTTGCGGGAGAGGGGAAACGGAAGGAAAACGTGAGGGCGCTCCGCTGCCGTACCAACCTTAAGGAAACGGATATTGCACTCTCCGGATTTTACGACGACGGATTTTCAGCCGGCATAGACATTTCCCGCACGCTGTGGAACACGGAATTTCATACTTCATGCAGATACGGCAGAGACGGGGATATTGAATTGACGGCCGGAGCTGACAGGGCTTTCGCCGAAAAATTTCAGGCAGGCATTGAGTATTACCGCAACGGAGAAGGCACGGATGACAGGGATAAATACGATTGGGCGGGCTGGCTTAACGGCGACATGCCGTTTATGGCTCGGGACTACGTGTTCGCATGGGGCGAACTTGAAATCCTTCCACTGTTAAGATTACAGGCGCATGCTCTTGCTAACATTAACGACGGGGGCATATACGTCAACCCCGTTCTGCTGTTTTCGCCTACGGCAAACACGGAGCTTTCATTCGGGATGGTAGACTTCAACTGCGACAACGACGACGAGTTCGCATTATACCCGGAACTCCTGTACCTGCAGTTCCAGTTATTCTTTTAACCTGCGTTTGAAGGAGAATTCATGACGCCGAAAGAAAGCATCACAACTGCAATGAGGAACGGCAGGCCCGACGCTGTGCCGGTAACGCTCGGATTGAGCGAGATGGTACCCGTAAGATACTTCGGAGGCGACTACATAAGATTCTTTCTAAAAGACAGAGTCCCTCTCTGGAAGGCGCGGGTTGAAACAGAGCATGACAGGTTTAAGGCAGACTGTTTCCTGCACCTGGTGGAAAACCCTTCAAGATATGACCCACCCTCAGAGATAAGAATACTTAATGAAACGCCGGACGAGGTCTCTTATAAAGAGATAATCAGCACTAAGAAAGGCAGTATGGAGGCTACATACCACATCGGAAGAAAAACACCTGTTGTTTGCAAGGAGCACTTCGTGAAAAATCCGGCCTTAGATAAGGATAAAGTGCTTGAACTTCTTAAAAATCCCGATTCAAAGGACCTTACTGAAATAATCTCCGCTTATAAAGAGATAGGAGACAGGGCGCACGCCGGCTTCTGGATTTCAACTCCCATTGACTGGTGGAGCAGTCTAAGAAACCTGCAGGATGCAATCATGGATATGTATGACCTGAAAGAAGTAATAAAGCCGCTTTTTCAGGCATATACAGAATATGCTTCCGCTCTCGTGGATAATGTTCTGAAAAATACTCCTGTTGATTCCATCGGACTGGGCGGGTCAAGCACCTCAATGAGCGTCATCAGTCCGGACTTCCACAGGGAATACTCACTTGAATTCGGCAGAGCAATATGTGAAACCGCTCATAAGTATGGAAAGCCCGTGCAGTACCATATGTGCGGCAAGTCCCGAAAGATGCTTCCGATAACCGCTGAAATGGGAGTGGACGGGTTTGATGCGCTTGAGGCGCCTCCTACCGGAGACGTTGACCTTGCCGAAGTTAAAAAGACATTCGGCGGCAAAATATCGCTGAGAGGCAACGTAAATTCCATCACCGTCATGATGAACGGCTCGCCCCGCGACGTGGAAAAAGACGTCATAAGGTGCATGGAATCCGCAAAGGAAGGAGGCGGATTTATTCTTGGAGTCGGCGACCAGACGCCTTACAATACCCCCGAGGAAAACCTTTATGCCTTCGTTGAAGCCGGCAGGAAATACGGCAGGTATGACTAAGGAGGGTTATGCAGCTTAAAAACAAGACGGCAATAGTTACGGGCTCGGGCACAGGCATAGGACGGGCGATTGCGGTTGAATTTGCCGGACAGCAGGCCAAAGTTGTATGCTGCGGCAGGCGGATGGAAAAACTGAAGGAAACCGTTTCACTTATTGAAAAAAAGGGCGGAAAAGGACTGGCTGTAAAAACGGACATAACAAATCTCGGTGAAGTTAAAAATCTTGTCTCTCAAACATTGAAGACCTTCGGAAGAATAGACGTGCTCTTTAACAACGCCGGCAGTTTCAGGACAATAGGCGGACTCTGGGAGGTTGACGCGGAAAAATGGTGGGGAGACGTGGAGGTAAACCTGCGCGGTGTGATGTTATGCTGTCATGCTGTACTGCCCTGCATGATGAAACAGAATTCAGGGATAATAATCAACATGAACGGCGGAGGCGCGACATCCTATCTCACAGGAGGTTCGGCATACGCCTCTTCCAAAGCTGCGGTCATGCGGTTGACGGAAAATCTGGCAAAAGAACTGGAGCATGAGGGTTCAAAAGTTCTTGTTTTCGGAATGGGGCCGGGCCTTGTAAAAACCGAGATGACCGAATTTCAGGCAGAATCCGAACAGGGAAGGAAATGGATACCCTCAACCGAAGAGTGTTTTGAAAAGGGGCGGGTAAGACAGCCTGAAGACTGCGCAAAAACAACCGTTGAACTTATACGTATCGCCTGTCCCGAACTGAACGGCAGAAACTTCGGCACAGGACAGGATTTTTCAAAGATTCTCAACCGGCTGGAAGAGATACAGAAAAACGACTTATACCTGATGCGTTTTAAATCATAATACAGGAGTAACGAATGTTAACGCCTAAAAAGAGAGTTGAAGCGGCTTTAAAAGGCGAAAAGACGGACAAAACACCCTTCACCATTTACGA
>JAFGKM010000070.1 GCA_016928555.1 Candidatus Omnitrophota bacterium
AGGCTCGTTGCTGAGTTGCGTAAGTTTCACCTGTCACGCAGCACCTGAGCGAAACGGCTGCTCCGTCCGCCTTTTAAAAGAGCGGGCAGTATTTTGACAGAACCGCAGGGTAACATAGGGGGAAGGGAAGGATGAAAAACATGAATCGGTTAATCATGCTGTTTACCGCGCTTTTGCTGGCCGCAACCGGCTTTGCTGCAGCGCAAGAAAAAGGAGAACTTGACCTGCGTCCGATAGAGTCGTCACCCGAACCTCTGGGGGAACTTCATCCTCAACTTTCCTGGATGAAAGAAGAAAAGGTGCGGGTTATATGGATGGGAGCGAATCTTTACGACAGGTTCGGTGACGGAGATAAGACGGTCGGTCAGGTACTGGTTGAGAGCGGCTTTAATCTGGCGGTTATCAGCATGGGAGTTAACTCTGATAACAACCCGAGCGGTTTTGTTGCCCCCGACGGTCCGGCCGAGCACGACAGGACAAGGAGCGCCTCGCTGGAGACGCGCCTTGCGGCCAATGTTGAAGCGGCCAGAGAGGCCGGCATTTCCCTGATGATAAGCTGGCAGTACGGGACCCACAACCTTGAGCCTTACCGCAAGTGGCGCAACCCTGCCGGAAAAGAAGCACGGATTACGCCCTGCCCGCTGGACGAGGAATATATAAAGGGGCAGCATATAGGCAAATGGGCGGATGCGATTGTGAGGGGAGGGGCCGACGGAATGCTGCTGGATATGGAGATGTACCATTCCGACACGCACTGGCCCGACGGTTACTGTACCTGCGACGCGTGCTTCAAGCGCTACCTTAAGGAGTATGCCGGAGAACCTGAGGCGGTGTACGCGGCGGTAGCCCCCGAGGACAGGGGCAAATGGCTGGCCGACCATGGAGCGGTACATCATTACACGGCCTTCAAAGGCAAACGGCTTGAAGCGCTTTACGATTCAATCCGCGCCCGGGCGCATGCGGTAAACCCTGCCTTTTTCTTCGGCGTGGCTCCGCAACTTAGCCATTTTTATCCGGTTTCTCCGGGAGTCGAGCGCGGGCTTGGAACCTCGCAGGTTCCATGCCTGATATTCAGCGAACACGAGTATAGCACAGGGCCCTACGCCGGCACCTTGAGACAAACATACAGTATACGTAAAACCCTGCCGGCGCTTTTCCTTAGCGGCGCATTTGTGGCGGTGCAGTCCCCGGAAATGATGGCCGGCCACGCTTTGACCTCGTCGCTTTACAGTGACGGCTGGTTTGCATGGTACGGCAACGCCCTGGTACAGAATGTCGGAGCGGGTGAGGAAAAGAAAATTTTGCCTTATCCTTACGGCCGGCGGGGAAACAGTTCCGCCGGCGATTACTTGGACCGCATCGCCGAGTCCCACCGCAGGGTTGAGGCATTGCTGGCCGGCCCGCCGGAGGATTGGCCTGCCTGGCGAGACGGCAAACTGTCTTACTTGACGGAACAGTTAATCAGAGCTGACGGCGCGGCCGTCGCCGCAAGGTCGGACGAAACAGTAAATGCGCTGAAAGATGCCAGGGAATCCCTTGAGCGATATTACGAATACTGCGACCAGGTTATAATTGTGCCCTACTGGAATTTAGAGAGTCATGTGTCTCAAGTTGACTGTCAATAGAAAATCTTACCATAGGAAGCGTTTATATATTGAGAAATATGGGTTAATAGCTGAATAGTATACGGAGAGAAAAACGATGACCAAGACGGAACGGGTTACGGCGGCGATTGAATTCAGGAGTCCTGACCGTTTGCCCCGATGGGACAACTTTGATATTTTTGGAAATTTTTCTACCAGATGGCAGAAGTGGAAAGGATTTTCAAAGGAAGTGCGTCCGGTAGATTTCTACGAAATTGACATCGGCTTGTGCATGCCGGAGGAAGGACCTTTTTTCTCTCAGAGCGGTATGCTGAAAAAGGAAGGCGAATACGAAATATACCGCGATTCGTGGGGCAGGACTATCCGGCAAAAACCGGACAGCGCCTGGTTTATGGAGACGGTTGCAACCATGCTTGAGAAACCTTCCGACCTTGAAAAACTTGAATTTGAAGACCCTGCCGATGACCGCCGTTACGGGAAATATATTAAAACGGTAGCGGAAGAAAGAGAAGCCGGCCGGCTGGCCTTCAGCAAGATAGGCGGCATCTATTGCCGTTCGCAGTTCATGCGCAGGGAAGACCTTCTGCTGATGGACATGATTGCCGATGAAGGTTTTTGCCATGCGCTTTTTGACCGGGTGGCCGAACATCTTACGCGGATTGCCCTTGAAGAACTGCGGCGTACCGATTCCTGGGAAACGGGCATCTGGGTCTTTGACGACTCTGCCAACAGCCGCGCACCCATGTTTTCGCCGAAGATGTGGGAGAAATACCTGCTGCCGCTGTACGCTCGCATGATTGGTACCCTGCGCAGCCGCGGATGCAAGCATTTCTTTCTGCACAGCGACGGCAATATCGGTCCGTTGATAGACCTTATGCTGGCCGCCGGGTTTGAAGGGTTCAATCCTCTTGAACCGCGCTGCGGACTGGACCTGACGGAATTGCGCAAAAGGTACGGCAAAAAGGTTGTTTTTTTCGGAGGAGTCTGCAATACCGTAATTCTGCCGGGGGGAGACCGTAAAGAGATAGAGGCCCTCGTGCGCCCCCTGATTGAGCTGGGACGCGAAGGAGGATTGGTGATTGGCATGGCATCCATCGGAGACGATATCCAACCGGAGACATACGACTATTACATAAAGCTTCTGGACAGATACGCAAATTACGCATAGTTTTGAAATTTTGAATTCCGACAGAAGTAATTTGTTTATACGGTAGCCGCAGGTCTTCAGCCTGCGGGTTTTTCAAATTGTGTGTTTTTCCACATGCGCAACCTAAAGAGTTGCGGCTACCGGCGCTCAACCGCTCTATGTCGGAATTTAAGTCTTGAAATTAAACGATTTGACAAGGAGAAAAACAATGGCGGCAAAAAAACAGTTGACAATCGGCGACGGCGGCAACTGGCATTTTATAAACGGAGAATGGAAAGACGGCGCTGACGGCCTGCTCGGCGTTCGGGAAAAGGATATCTACAAGGATGGGGACGGTATGCAGAATATGCATTGGGCTTTTAACAGGTCACTCGCCTGCCGGAACTGCACGGTCCGGTTTGAGGTTAGTCTGAAAGGGCATTCAGATACCGGCATCATCTTTCGTGCAAGAAACGAATCCCATTTTTACCTTCTGCATTTTCCCAACTGCGGACAGGCATCCAGGGCTCAGCACTTCTGGGCTGTTCTTTCGGTGATGGACGGAAGCGGCTGGCTCAGGCATCTCAAGATGGATATGGTCAGACGCGTTCCGAGCCAGCTTGGAATATGGCTGCCGGTAGAACTCAACATAACGGAAAACAGTTTTTACGCCCAAATCGGAGACTACGGCAGGTTTGAGGCCGAAGACGACACCTTCCCGGAAGCAGGATACGTAGGATTATTTTCGCTTGGCGCGTCGGGAATACGCAGGGTGGCGGTGGACGGCGATTTTGTGCGGACGCATGATTGGGGAGATGATATCCGCCAGCCGAAAAACTGGTTTCATCCGGTACCCGCCGCCGGCAAGGTCTGGCAGCAGCCGGGCGACCTTAAACTTTTCCCTGACGGAGAGTTGATACTTGTAACAGGTTCACAGACTGTGAACGATGCGGGTGAAAATGCTTTATCACTTCAGCAGATTACCCGCTCGGCTGACGGCGGCCGCACATGGTCTGTTCCCGAGCCTTTAAACCTCGGAGGTTCAGGCCATGCATGGTCCCCGGCCCGCATTCATATAACGCCCGGGGGACGCCTGATAGCAATTATCGGAGGTACCGACCACAAGCTGTTGAGAGAATCTGCGGACAGAGGCCGCACTTGGTCTGAACCTGTTAAGATAAACCTGCATCTCGGCCCTCCGCTTGATAAGCCGGCACAGCAGTTTTCGCCCCACGGCTTACTCAACCTGAATGACGGAGGAATGCTGGCGCTGATGCTCAAATCATATCCACTGAAAGACCCCTCTCTAAATGTCTGGACATGGGGAAGCATTCATTGCCAGGCGTTTTCTTCAAGAAGCGATGATGACGGGTTCACCTGGTCGGAACCGGTAAATATGGACACCCCGGGTTTTGACGGCAAGGGAATGAAGTTGGAAGGAAATCTTGACCTTACCGAGGCTTCGGCCGTACAGCTGGGAAGCGGCAGGGTGATGGCTTTTATCCGTCCGGTCTACTCGCCGTGGATGTGGGAGACGTGGTCGGACGACGGCGGCAGAACATGGGGGCCCTGCGTGCGGGGCCCGTTTCCCGGCTACGCCGCTCCGAATATGGTGAGGACCGCTTCGGGAGCGATTCTTATTGCCCATAGGATGCCTGCCCTCAACGTGAATTGCAGTATGGACGACGGAAAAACATGGGACCAAGGCGTTACCATAGACAGCGGGAATTGGGCGATGGGAAGCATGGTAGAGGTGGAACCGAACCTGGTCCTGTACGTTTACTGGGACACCAACTACTCGCTGATGCGCGCGCAGTATCTGCGCGTTACGCCGGACGGACTTGTTCCTGCGAAATAAACGGCTGTTTTTTATAAATCCCTCTTCCCGCAGGGAGAGGATATGGAGGATTTTGAGATGCAACAGTACTTCGTTTCTACCGAAGGCAACGACCGGTGGTCAGGGAAAAAAGACAGACCCGCGTCCGACGGGACGGACGGACCGTTTGCGACTATTCATGCTGCAAGGGATGCAATCCGCAGGCTCAAGCTTGCCGGCCGTTTCAACGAGCCGGTGGAAGTGCTTATCCGGGGCGGATTGTATGCAATGACAAAAACTTTTTATCTCCGCGGGGCCGACGGCGGCACAGAGGAATGCCCTATAACCTATGGGGCTTATCCCGGAGAAACTCCGGTGTTGAGCGGCGGGATGTGTATTTCCGGCTGGAGTGATGAAGGTAACGGCATTTATGCGGCAAGACTTCCTGACAACCGGTTTTTCCGGCAGTTGTTCTGCAACGGGCAGAGGATGACGCGCTGCCGTTATCCAAAACTTGACAAAAAAGACCCGCTTTACGGCGGCTGGGCGTTTATAGAATCGCTTGTTCATTCAGAAGGCGCTCTGGATAACACCGGCATTTACCGTATAGACGGTCCGTGGAGGTTCCGGACCGACCCTGCCCGCAAGGGCGAAGAACAGCGATGGTTTAACGGTAAAACGGATGACCGAAACTGGCCGTCTATCTCGACCGGCGCCAGCTGGCAGCAGCAGGGGCATGATTTCTCCGGCCACGCATGGTACCGCACCGGGTTTAAAATGCCGGATGGATTTGATACCCGCCGGCACCTGTGGCTGGTCTTCGGCGCCGTGGATAAAGGGTGCCATGTCTATATAGACGGGAAAAAAGTTTTTGAGCATACAACTGCCAGTACCGGCCTTACCCCGGAACAGATTTGGAACATTCCTTTCAAGTTTGACGCTCGTCCGCATATCCTGCCAGGCCGGACGCACTGCCTGACAGTAAAAGTTGAGAGCGAATACGGCGCCGGGGGGATTATAAAGCCTGTATCCCTGGTCAGCGCCGACTCTGAAGTAAACCTCTCGGTTGTTTCGGGCGAGGTTGAAAACCCGGCTTCATTCACATATGCAGAATCTTTATTCCCTCATCGCTGGCAGAAACCCCGGCAGGCAGAGATATTTGTCTTCCCGGGCAAATGCTGGATAAGCGATATTATTCCGATCCGCAGTATAGATTATGAAAACCGCGTGATTCACCTAACGCGTCCGGTCTGCCCCTCAAAGAAGACTATAGGCAGCGCCACGCACCTTGTGCCCGGCAACCGGTTTTACGTAGAGAATAATCTGGAAGACCTCACCGAACCCGGCGAGTGGTGCCTGGATACCGATACCCGCACCGTCTATTTCCGCCCTCCCGACGGCGTGGATATAAACTCGGCGAAGGTTACCGTCCCTTGCGTAGAACGGCTGGTTGAAATGACCGGCTCAACCGGCGAACAGGGACAGGTACTCAGTTATGTGAATATACGCGGGCTTAGGTTTACACAGACCCTCGTCAACTGGCCGTCGCCCCAGTCTTACTACAAAACCCCCAACGCCGGCTCTGCGCTGTATATGGAAAACACCCGGTTTTGTTCGGTGGAGGATAATATTTTTGACTCTGTCGGCGGAGATGCCGTACGCCTGCAGAACCATAATGCCTGCAACCGCATCGCGGGAAACCATATCAGCAATGCAGGGGCCTACGGGATTTTCATAGCCGCCTTCCAGAAAGGGTTTGCCCGAAGCAACCCGGATTCCGGCGACGTCCCCGAGCCGGACGCCTGGAAGAATGAACCCGAGGACCATGAGTCGGTTGTCCGTGCATGGCCCAGGTCCGGCGGCCACATCATCAGCCGCAACCATATCCATAACGTCGGCATATACGAAAAGCACGGCCAGGGCATAGCTTTCTTTGGCGTCAGCGCCCCGAACGTCATTGTCAGCCAAAACCACATCCACCACGCCCCGCGCTTCGGCATCGGCCTCATGAGCGGCTTTGGCAGAGTTGTCATTGAAAATAATTATCTTCACGATTTGAGCCTGGAGACCTGCGATACGGGAGGCATTACCTCCAACCGCTGGTATACGTACCATGCCGACCCGGAACTGCGCGAAGGCGTAATTATCCGCTATAACCGCATATTCGATGTCGTCGGATGCGGCGCTTACGGAAAGAAGGCGGAACCAGGCGGCATTGATATGGCCGGGGGCCGTATATGGATTAATTACTACAGCTGGGCGATATATTTTGACAACATGCCTATGGACGTTCAGGTTTACGGCAATATTACCGCCCGCAATACTCTCGGCGGCATTATGATCAGCCGGGGCTGGAACATTGAGGTGCACGACAATATTTTCCTGGAGAGCGGTAAATCTCAGGTATATCTTGCCCTCGGCGAGAAGAAGAGCGGCCTGCGTATTGAAAGGAACATCTTCAGCTACAGCAATCCCGGGGCGTCATATATACGGCTCGCTTTGGGAAAAATGAAAGACCATGGCCTGATTGAGCGGTTTGACCGCAATGTAATTCATGCGCCCGGAGGGACGGAGCCATCTTTAAGCGGAGTGCCGGGAGAGTTTGTTCAGCGCATGGGTTATGTGCAAACAGGCACGGCCGATGCCTCGTGGGCATGGTGGACTTCAATGGGGTTTGATGTGCACTCGGTACTCGGCGACCCTGAGTTTGTCGACCCCGGCCGCAATGACTTTGACCTGAAGCCGGATTCCCCGGCGCTGAAACTGGGCTTCAAGTCCCCGAAAGCCTTTGTGGAAAATTAACGGATTCTCATTAAACGTCCAGATTGACATAAAGAACAAAAAGGTTATTATAAATAAGGTTTCAGAAAACTATGGGTTTTTGAGATTTCCCCTCTCCCCAATGGGGAGAGGGTACAGGGTGAGGGGGTCTGAAGGGACTCATAAAGTGAAAAGGCAATATATTGGAAGATGCAAACAATTGAGGAAAAATCAAACAGATGCAGAAGGGAAACTATGGAGGATGTTAAGAAATCGTCAATTGGACGGAGTAAAATTTCGCAGACAATATTCCATTGATAAATACATATTGGATTTATATTGTCCTGAATATAAGCTTGCTATAGAAGCTGACGGCGGACAACATTATGAACCTGAAGGACAACAGCGAGATAACCGGAGAGAAAAATCATTATCTCGTTCAGGCGTAAAAATATTAAGATTCAGCGATATAGATATTTTAAAAAACATTGAAGGTGTATGGGAAGTAATTCAACAGGAATTACGGAAAAGAAAAAATCCCCCCTCACCTTAATCCTCTCCCCCAAGGGTAGAGGAAGAAAGAAGTTCACCTCCACGAGAAGAAAAAGGCACGAAAAATAAGAAAATGTAAAAAATCAAAGTGTGGAAACCCGCACTGCTCAAGGGTTTTCAGACTGGAGGCGAAGTTGAAAAAGGCGGTGTTTTAAAACCGTTGGTACGCAAGGGTTTCAGGGTTTTCTGAAACCATATTATTATAAACAAATAACAAGCGGGGATTTGAAAATGCCTTATGAACAAATTGATAAATCGCAAATCAGGGTTTTGCCGCTCGGGGAAAGAAAAAGCTTCATCAGGTTCAAGGATGTTGCGGTCAGCTCCGGCGATGCCGTTGTTGCAGACGAAAAAACAAAGGGAAAGATTGAATTGCTTGCACAGCGGATACTTGGCGCCCGCGCCAGAGGGGCTTCGGTTATGCTGGTTTACGGCGCGCATTTGATAAAAAACGGCGCCGGCCCTCTTCTGAATGAAATAATGGAGAAAGGTTTTGTAACTCATTTGGCCACGCACGGTGCCGGCATAATCCATGACTGGGAGTTCGCCTATCAGGGAGAGACCAGCGAATCGGTGCGTGACAATGCTCCCGTCGGCCGTTTCGGGACATGGGATGAAACAGGGCGCAGTATCAACCTTGCCGCTCTGGCAGGAGCCGCTGAGGGGATAGGTTTAGGCGAAGCTGTCGGCCGGTTCATCGCCGAAGACGGTCTGACGCTTCCTTCTCCTGATTTTTTGCACGGGCAGATACGCATGCTGCCGGAACATACCCTGACTGCCGCAAGGGCCGATTTGCTCAAAGCGATGATTGATTTTGACCTGCCCGAAGGGAAAATGGAGGTAAAACATGCTTACAAGGAATATTCCGTGGCGGCGGCCGCATACGGGTGCGGCGTTCCTTTTACCGTCCATCCGGGGATAGGATACGATATTTATGCCAACCATCCCATGTTTCACGGGGGTGCAATCGGCCGGTGCGCAGGGACGGATGCCGGCATATTTGCCGCCGGAGTCATGAATCTTTCCGGGGGCGTCTATATGTCTGCGGGCAGTGCGGTTATGAGCCCGCAGATATTTGAGAAGGCGTTCAGCGCGGCAAACAATATCAGGGAGCAGAGGCATCAGCCTTTTATCAGCGGCCATTATATCTTTGTCAACGATATCGCTTCGGACGGGGACTGGGACTGGAGCAAAGGCGAGCCGCCCAAAGAACATCCGGCGTATTACCTGCGGTTTTTCAAGTCTTTTTACCGGATGGGGGGCACGGCTGTTTATCTGCGCGCGGACAACCGTATTTTTTTAAAACTTCTTGTATCTTTATTGAAAAAATCTTAGAGAGGAATAACCGGATATGAATAAAGACCTGCTTGAAAAAATTCTCAATGACGTGTCAAAAACGAGCATAGCGGTAATAGGCGATTTTTGCATGGATGCCTACTGGATGATGGATGCCGCTACATACGAATTTTCACTGGAGACGGGTAAACCGACACAGAGAGTCAGGGAACAGAGGTACACTTTGGGGGGAGCGTCTAATGTTGCAAATAATCTCATATCCCTTGAGCCTGAATCCGTTTTTGCCATAGGTGCAATAGGAGACGACATGTTCGGCCGGGAGATTAAGCGCCAGCTCTCCGGGCTTAAAGTCAATGTGGACGGACTGATTCAGTTTAAGCAGTGGGTTACGCCTGTTTTCGGAAAGCCTTACACGGGAGACGAGGAAGAGCGCAGGGTTGATTTCGGCATGTTTAATGCCGTAACTCCCGAAATAGTCAGGGAACTGCTTTTTAAGTTAAACGAAATTCTGGACAGGGTACAGGCGGTAATTATAAACCAGCAGTTGGACAACAGCATTTATTCCGGAAAGCTGATAAAAGAGATTAACGCCATTATCGGCAAACACCGCGACAAATATTTTGTGGTGGACAGCCGGCAGAATAACGGCTCTTTCCGGGGGTGTTACATAAAACTGAACCAGAGTGAAGCGCTGTGTCTTGCCGGCTGCGATGATTCCTGCCCGGAGACTGCGGGCGCCGGGAAATTAACTGAATGTGCGGAAAAGATAAGGGTAAAAACCGGCGCAAAAGCAGTCGTTATAACCCGCGGACAGAAAGGGATGCTTGTATACAGGGACAATGAAGCTGAAGAAATCCATGGAATAAACCTGATGGACAAGGTTGACACGGTTGGCGCGGGAGATACGGTAGTTAGCGCGCTGGCGGCATTTCTGGCCGCAGGCGCAGGGATTGTGAACGCCGCGAAAACAGCAAATTTTGCCGCAGCGGTTACAGTAAGGAAATTGTTCCAGTGCGGCACGGCCTCAAGGGAAGAGATAGTGAACACAGGCAGAGACCCTGATTATATCTACAATTCCGAACTTGCCGGGGATATGCGCCGTGCCGTCTATCTGCCGGAAACAGAGATAGAGATAATAAATCAAGACGTTGAGACCAGATATATAACGCATGTTATTTTTGACCATGACGGCACTATTTCCACTTTGAGGCAGGGCTGGGAAAAGATTATGGAAGATGTCATGGTCAGAATTATTCTGGGAGATAAATACGGCAGTGAGCGTGCCGGACTGTATGAAAAAGTGCTTGCCCGCGTGAAGGAATTTATAGACAAGTCCACGGGAATCCAGACCATTGTCCAGATGAAGCATATGGTTAAAATCGTAAAGGAGTTCGGAAGCGTGCCCGACAAAGAGATTCTGGATGAAGCCGGATACAAGGGGATTTATAACGAGGCGTTGATGAAGATGGTTAACAAAAGGATAAATAAACTGCGAGCCGGACAGCTGTCTGCCGGCGATTTCACGATAAAAGGCGCGTATGATTTTATAAAGGAACTGTACGGCAGGGGGATAAAACTTTATTTAGCCAGCGGCACCGACGAAGCCGATGTGAAGAACGAGGCGGGGATTCTTGGGTATGACAAATTTTTTGAAGGCGGGATTTACGGTGCGGCGGGAAACGCAGATAAGTGTTCAAAGAAAATCATCATTGACAGGATTCTGGAAGAGAATAACCTTTCCGGCAGACAGCTGGCATGTTTCGGCGACGGGCCTGTTGAGTTGAGGGAAACTCACAAGCGGGGGGGCATAACGGCAGGCATAGCTTCGGATGAACTGAAACGTTTCGGGCTAAATACTGAAAAGCGCACAAGGCTTATACATGCCGGCGCGGATATCGTTGTCCCTGACTATTCACAGGCGGGAGCTCTTTTAAAATTCCTTTTTGGAAAAAACGGGGGAGTAAGATGAAGAAGAAAATTGACGGCAGGGCGGATATCGTAAAAACCCAGATAGCCGAAAGCATCAGGACCAAAGAACTTTTTCTTGATGAAGTCTTTATCAGAAAAATTCTGAAAGTTTCAGACCTGCTTGCAGGGGCGATTAGAAAAAAACACAGGGTTTTCCTGTGCGGCAACGGCGGAAGCGCCGCGGACTGCCAGCACTGGGCGGCGGAGATGACCGGAAGGTTTCTTAAAGAGAGGAGGGCGATCGGATTTGTTTCTCTCACGACGAACACCTCCGAGATAACGGCGATAGGCAACGATTATTCTTTTGACACGGTTTTTTCAAGACAGGTTGAAGGGCTGGGGGAAAAAGGGGATATTCTTATCTGTATTTCCACGTCGGGGAAGTCAAAGAACCTTCTTTCTGCGGCGGAAACCGCAAAAAAGACAGGGATGAAGGTAATTTCCCTGACTGGAAAATCTACGAACCCCATGTCGCGAAAAGCGGATATTGAGATCTCGGTTCCCGCAGGACAAACTCCGAGGATACAGGAAGGGCACTCCCTCATAATGCATCTGCTATGCTATCTTGTGGAAGAAAACCTCTTTGCTCCGAAATCATGCTGATATTTTATTCAGTAGTGATATTTTCAGATTGAAACAATTCCAAAAAGAGGACTGCTCAACCGGTTCTCCCGTATTCTTCAAAAGCCGCCATTACGTTTTCAGTGGGGACGTCAATCCCCCAGTAGAGCTGGGCAATCAAACCCCGACTGTTCAGCGCTAGGTTATCGCATAACTTGCGGACCTCTGCGCGCACCTCTGCCGCGGTGCCGAAAGGCATCACCCTCTGCCTGTCGGGCTCGCCCCAGAAAACAATCCTGCCTCCGAAGTTCCGGCCGAGTTCGTTTATATCCATACAGTCAATCTGGCAGTTCAGGACATCAGCTCCTATCTCTATCAGGTCTGGAATGATATCCAGAATCATCCCGTCGCTGTGGAAGAAAACTTTCTTTCCGGCACGGTGCAGGAGATTGAAATACTCGGCGTACAGCGGTTTAAAAATGCTTCTCCACCGCACAGGGGAGATAAGCAAAGCTTTTTGTGAACCCCAGTCATCTCCCATGGCAACGGCATCCGCTCCGGTCAGGCACCAGAGGCTATAGTGCTGCAGGTAAAAATCGTGCACCATATCAAGAAGAGTTCTGAAGTTTTCGTCAGGAGCGGCGAGGTCCAGAAAAAGATTCTCTACTCCCCGGAGAATCTGCATGCGTTCAAAAGGTCCGGCGCCAATTTCTCCAAGCCGGAAGCATTCTGTCCCGTCACATGCCTCTGCAACGGAAACTTCTGCCGGATGCTCCAGCATCTCGAGAGGAGGCCGGTAATCAGCCAGTGCGCCCCAGTCAGCGAGCGGAGAATTTTCAACTTCGCCTGAAACACCGGCCTGCAAACTGCGCCACACCGCCCCCCAGTCGTCAACATAGTTTCTATCCTCGCCTTTTACTCCTTTGCGTGTGTCCCTTAAGGAAACACCGAGGATGCTTGGAAGCCTTGCTATATCCAGAGGGAATCGTTCAGTCACCCTGCGCCAGTCATCGGGGCGGTTGCGCTGTATATATCCCCATCCCCAGATATCTCTGGGCAGCCGGTCCGGAGCCATGCGGTTCAGCAAATTAAAGACACGTTCGCGGGGTGTCATTCTCTCTTTCTCCTTAAATTAAACGGCGAAATCCGGCATGGGCCACCGGCCCGGCCAGAGTTTTTTCAATATCTCCCCGCTTAATGGTTTCTGCTATTAAACCGAAAACAACGTCAATGCTTTGTGCGTAACGGGCGACTATTTCATCGGTATGCGCAAGAGTTACATAAAATCCCGGTCCTGCCAGGAATCCCCGCTTAAGCATCAACTGCGTGTAAAGCGTTCGAAGCTCATCAGCTTTTTCGTGGTTGAACCTGAAATGCGCCAGGCATGGAAAGTTGTTGAACGTAACCGGCAGATTGTGTTTTTCTGCAAGCGTGCGCCAGTGTTCCTGTACGGAAGAGCCGATGCGCGCCGCGTGTCCCGGAACGTCAATCTCTCCCATCTTCCGCAGAGTAGCAAGAGCGGCGGCGGGTCCCACGCCGTCCGTCCAGTAAGTACTGCTGATAAATGAGCTGTTTGCGCCTTCCATTGCCCGGGCGGTTCCGATAACGGCTCCGACAGGATGACCGTTGCCCAGAGCCTTGGCGAATACCGCAATATCCGGGTTGACCCCGAGTTTGAGATGGACGCCGCCGTAACACAACCGCCAGCCGATGGTTATCTCATCAAAAACGAGCAGTGCTCCTCGGCTGTTGGCGCTTGTTTTGACGAATTCGAGAAAACCCGGTTCAGGCATGGTCTGCCGGCATGGTTCCATGACAACCGCGGCCAGGCGGTCGCCGTATTTGTCCATAATTGACCGGAAGGCATCCCTGTCGTTGTAATTAAAAGCTACGGCGGAACCTCGCAGTTCCGCCGGCACTCCCAGGGGGTTGAGCCCGGGCAGAAGGTGGCCGCGCAGAGCGTCGTTTTCTCCCAGGTTTGCCGCAAGGTACCAATCGTGCCAGCCGTGATAACCGCAGACAGCTATTACGGAACGGTCTGTCGTGGCCCTTGCAATGCGGACGGCGACAGCGACCGCCTCGCCGCCGCCGCGTGCGAAACGGACCTGTTGCGCCCATGGGTGAATTTCACACAGGAGGTCTGCCAGCTCCACTTCGTCAGGGGGGTTCAAACTGCACATGCTTCCGAGATTAATCCGGCGTTGAACAGCACGCGTTACGTCTGGGTCGCGATAGCCGAGCAGGCATGCTCCCACGCTGTTTGTGGACATGTCATAATAATGCTTTCCGTCAAGGTCCCATGTTTCACAACCGCGCGCTTCCCGGAAATAAGCGGGCCATTGTTCGGGGGCGAACATCTCCGGCCGCTTGCTGAGCAGCTGCGTACCCCCGGGGATACGCTGTTTGGCGTGCCTGTAAAGTTCTGCAGTCAAGTCAGAAGAATCTTTTTTTAAACCTGTAAAGCGGAGGGCATTGTCACAAAAGACGTCCGCCAAATCGTCTTTATTTAAACCGAATTCGCAGGCGGCTTCCTTAAGCGCTCTTAAAGACTCCAATCCCGCAAGTACCGGCCTGGCTCTGACCTGCGAACTGTCCCATGTCAGTGTATCCCACTGCAGCCATGCGAAGCCGTCTCCGATACTGACTGACTTTCCCCGGATTTCTGACACCGGAAAGTCACTGCCCCACATAACCCGCCGCGGTCCAAACTCGCGGAGAATCGCCAGGATGGCGGCAGATTCACAGATGGCGGAGGTATCAAACCAGACATTTTCCAGCCCTCTCAAAGCCGGCAGTCCCTTGATGGTATTCTGGGGGTGTAAACCGCGCGCGGCATGCGCCAGAAGAAGCTTGGCGCTGGGGTATTTCAGGCACATCTCCCGGATATCCCGCTGGTTGTCGGGATCGGCCAGCGCCTTATCCTTTACCATATGCAGCATAATCACCAGTTTGCGTTCATGGGCAGTTTCCCATACCCATTCCGGCAAATAAGTTCCCAGCGGCGATTCCCATGTCGGCCGGTGCGTGCCGAAAAGATGGTAAGGTTTGAATCCGATAATCTGAGGGCATTCCAGGTATCGGGCAACCTTTTTGGAGGAGTAAAGCGGACCGACCAGCAAAAGGCCGCGGCTTTCCGAAGCCTCTTTCATTTGACCGGAGATGAAATCGTTTGCACTGTCGAAGCCTGACGCTTCAGAACTCAGGGAAGCATTGATGCTGGGAGCAAATAACCCTCCGACAAGCGTCGACTTCAGAAATTTGTTTCCCATAAACTTGCGCCAGACATCTACCGTGGCTTTCGGAGGTCCTTCCGTCCATAAGGTGCCGGCCCCTTTAATATCGGCTGCCTTCCAAAGATGCGCGTGCGCGTCAAAAATCCGGTCCGGCAGAAAATCCTGCAATTCCACGGCAACTTTACGGTCAAGTTCCGTATAATCCCACCCTGCCTTCATTTTGTGTTCCTCCTCTTATATGTTTTGAAATAGGGTTGCTTGTGTCATTTTTTACCATGCTGTCCATCCGCCGTCTACTACCATGTTTACACCTGTCATATAAGCCGATGCATCCGAAGCAAGAAAAATGATGGGGCCTTTTACGTCACTACCGACCGCCATCCTGCCCATTGGCGTCCGTTTACAGTACCTTTCCAGAAAAACCGGGTCGGCCGGCGCGGTTTCGCTCAAACCGCCGAGGGAGAGACAATTAGCCCTGATGTTATACTGTGCAAGGGTAGTCGCCAACTGCCGGGTTAAAGCGATTACCCCCCCTTTTTGAATCGGGTAATCCATGGAAAGGTTCTTATCCGGCTGTTCATAAATACCCGGGTCCTGACCTCCCATGCCGTAAATGGACCCGATGTTGATAATATTGCCTTTGACGTATTTTTTCATTTCATCAACCACTCTCCGCGTCAGCAGGATAAGCCCCACGCTGTTCACGGTAAAAACTTTGTCCAGCTCCTCCCGTGTAATTTCGGAAAGATGCATGCGGGGAACAGTGCGTGCGTTGTTGACAAGTACGTCTATCCTCCCGTAGTCGCTTATTACCGAGCTTACAAACTCCTCAATTGAATTATCATCGGACTGGTCCATGCCGTAACCCTTAACGTTAAATCCCCTGTCTTTGAAACCTGATGCGGCTTCCCCGGCGCGCTTCCCGTCCCGCGAAGTAAGAATAACCGTGCCGCCGGCTTCTGCCAGCGCTTCACAGAAATGATAACCGTATCTCCTTGTTCCCCCGGTTACTGCAATTACCTTTCCTTTCAAGGAAAAAATTCCGTAATTATCATCCATGATGCCTCCGTATACTCTCAATAATTCCTTAAAGTAAAAACAAACTGTCATTAAATCTGTATAGGCAGGAAACGTCCGCTCTTCTGCACCGCTTCCAGCAACGCACGGATATTTTTCCACGGGTAAGGCGGGTAGGAATCGTTGGTATCTCCCAGCATGTGGGGATAACCGGCTGTTTCTTCCAGAACGGTAACGGTACGGTTCCGGATATGTTCCAGGTCGGAGTCGTAAAAAAGGTCGACGTTTACCGCGCCTCTGGTAATTATTCTGCGGCCGAGCTTTGACCTTGCCGCGCGCAGGTTGCCCACATCTCCCAGAGGGGGGTGTGAAAAGCTTTCCAGAATATCAACATCCATTTCTTCATAAACGCCCGCATCTATCAGCCGGTCCAGGTATCCGCAGGTATGGACCCAGCCGCGCATTCCGCAGCCGTGGGCCATGCGGAACAGCTCCTTCGCCTGGGGAATAAAATATTTCCGGTACATCGCCGGAGAAAAAAGTTCAAGTCCGTTTATCGCTCCGGTTAAAAAATCGGCTCCCGCCTCGGCGGCGCACTCCACCAGTGTTTTCAATGCCCGGGTCTGCATCTCGAAAAGGCCTTCCATCAAAGCGGTATTGTCCGCAAGGAAAAAAGCGGATTCTTCCGCACCCATAAAAAGGCTGGACATAAGCCCGAAGGCAGGGACGCCCACTATTGCCGAAAGCGGAGCCTCCGCCGGCCATTTTGCAGATGCTTTTCTTAATTTAGAAGTAATTTTTTCACGCACGCGCACGTCTTCAAGCATAGATACGGACGCCTTTTCTATAAAGTAAGCGAATGCCGGAAGGTCTTTCTCCGTCTTGACCAGATGGCTTGTCCACATGGCCGGCCGATCAGGAGGCGTTTCAAATATGTCGTGGAGCTCTCCTTTCGGGGTATGCAGGGTTGTGAATCTGCGCAGTGTGCCGTCTGGCGCTGTTTCCCTCTTTACTTTTAAGTCCATATCTTCAATGAATTCTATTGCGTCAAATACTCCCGGCTGGCCGAGATTGGCCTTAAAATGCAGTCCTGTTTCCCTGCAGCATTTAATTACCATTGCGGGGGTTACCGGCAGTTCTGGCGCTTCAGTGAAAGAGACTTCTGTTGACGGAGTCCTTACCGGAACTCCGAAGTATGACGCCGCAGTTGATTCGGCGTCCGCCATCATAACAGGCACGAGGTCGTGGTCTCCTCCTTCCATCCATTGTAAAAGCGATTTCTTAATTCTCTTCTTTTCCTGCATAGAGAACTCCCGCCGTTACCGAGTTCAACTTTCAAGTACGCGTGAGTGCATCATAGTCCAGTTTAAACTCGTCAATAGCCCTGCATAACGCCTGTTTCTCTCCTGAATTCAACGAACGCAGAGGAGGCCACGGGTCTCCGCAAAAAATTCCCCGGTGGCCGACAAGGGTTTTGGTTGCAGCGATTTCAGCAGCGGCATACACGGCAAAAACACGAAGCATGAACCTCTGCAATTCACATGCGCGGCTGTGGTTGCCCGCCTCGACATTTTTCTTTATGCCGACCAGAAATTCCGGCGCCCAGTTGGCTACCGAACCTATCGTGCCTGCCGTATAGCCGGCGATAAGGCATGAGGCGTACTGTGTTTCTCCGGTAAAAACGACACATCTGCCGTTATTAAGACGTGCGAGCGTATCTATATCATACAGGTATGCCCTCGGGTTTTTAATGCCGCATACCAGTCCGTCTTCAACCATCTCCGTAACCATGGCCGGCGTAAGCGTCACGTTTGTCGCGGAAGGGATGTCGTAAATCAATACCGGCCTGCGGGATAAATCCCTTATCCGTCCGTAATGGCGCTTTATCTCCTCAAGACCGAGGCGGTAATAAAAAGGCGGTACGCTGCTTACCGCATCCGCACCCGCTTTTCCCGCATGTTCCGCAAGTTCGTACGCATCGCGGGCCGATACGGCGCCAACGTGAGCGATTATCTTTCCCCTGCCGGCGGCGCTCTCAATAATATTTTCCAGTACCAGCTTCCTTTCTTCAACCGTCAGGCTGATTCCTTCGCCGGTCGTGCCGCAGACAAAAAGCCCGTCAACTCCCTTGGAAAAAAGAAAATCAACAAGCGGTTGTATCTGTTTAACGGCTACCGCACCGTCATCGTCTCTCGGGGTTATTACCGCAGGCATTACGCCGGAGATAGTGTTTTCCATATGGGCCTCTTTTATACCGCATAAACTTTATTTTTACTTGACCTTGCTCATATCAACCGAGGCGACAGCAATATCCTCTTTGTTTATGGAGTGGGCAATCATCAGACGGTCGCCGTCCACCAGTCCGCTGGCGTAATGCCAGCCGTCTTCCTTGTGCCGTCCGTTGACGCGGCGGGTAGTTTCTCCCTGAAGCAGGGTATACATCCGGTCAAAACAGCGGCCGTCATCGCTGAGCGCCAGGTGCATATGCCGCCGGTCGAGATGAACCGAGGAGATGCTGCTGCACAGGAAAAAGCGTCCGTCGGAAAGGCGTCCGGCATAAGCCCTGACGTTTGTATTGGGAATATCGGTGTCGTATAGGGGCGTCCAAGTGTCCCCTTCGTCATCGCTGACGGAAAGAGCCAGCTTGCAGGGTTCTCCCTCGCGTGCAAACATCCAGATGCGTCCGTCGTCAGTCTGGTACCATGTGGTCTGGCCGCCCTGTATGCCCTCGGGGGATTTCGGCAGGCTGACTACACGGGGTTCCGCGGCGGGTTGTGAAGCGTCATCCCAGATTAGCATCATAATCTCGCCTGTCCCGATACGTTCGGCTCCTGCTATCAGCCGTCCGCCTCTGGTAGGGCGGGGT
Organism: Candidatus Omnitrophota bacterium; assembly: GCA_016928555.1. Lineage (GTDB taxonomy): Bacteria > Ratteibacteria > UBA8468 > B48-G9 > JAFGKM01 > JAFGKM01. Next base: position 18,800 of record JAFGKM010000070.1, read on the forward strand.
CCTTCAAAAAGGTAAGCGCCTTCGCATAAGCCGCTGTTGCACTGCTTCCATGTCTTCATGTCTTCCGTTTCATATATGTCCATGTGAATCTTCGGTTTGTCCATGCTGCACATGCCGGGAGGCGCCACATCGCGCTTGAAGTTATCCGCTACCCCGACGTAACAGTAAACCTTGCCGCCGGCCGGCAACAGTCCGATATTGTTCCTTACCAGGCCGCTTTCTTTAGGCGTGGCGGCCACTACTCCCATTTCCGCCCAGTTAAGACCGTCCATGGATGTGGAGAAATGCACCTCCTGTCCGGGATAATCTTCATGGAGAAAGCCGCCGGACCATGCGATTATGTAGGTGTCTCCCGACTTGGCGAGGGTATGGTGATGATTGTATGCCCATGTTTCAGCACTGCCGCGGAAGACTGTTCCGCACTGCACTTTGAGCTGCGGGAAAGTACCCCAGTCCTCCGGTATTACGGGATGCCAGTCTGTCAGCGACTTGTAGCCGGAGTAATGAGCGGCCAGCCGCATCTCGAAGTTGTCTATAAGCTTTACCAGCTTGTCGTCAAACATGCGCACTGTGTGGTGAGTTTCAACCCTAAGGTCTGAAGGCAAAGAGATTAAATCTTTTTCCATCTGCTGCTCCTCCTTATCCCGAACCGTCCTGTCCGGATGTTGTTGTATGTGATGGTTTTATTATAATCCGACGCAGTTTATTAGTAAATATTGCTTTTTTAATGCGAAATAAAATTAAATCATATGTTATGTTTCATATGCTTCGTTATATACTATCATTAAAAAAAAAATTGTCAAATTTTCCGGTCTGAAATTCATCAACATAAGAAAAAATACAATCGTGAACAAGTGCATCCCTTAAACAAAACAATACTTGTGCCGGAATTTGCGATTAAGTCTTAGCAGATGCCTTTAAGAATCAGGATTTTTGAAATTTCATTCTTTTGGGATAATATATAAAAGAAAATTAAAGGCAGAATGCAATGTTTTTACGGAGGGTCAATGGAAAATAAGGATTTATACCTGAAAATAATGGAGATTCTCGACGAAAAATGGCTTATTGACAATATTGAACGATTGTGGAAGACCGAACTCGGACAGACTTTTGCGGATTACCGCAATGCGGCGAAACTCACCGCCGGTATTATGAAAGAGGCAGGAATCATCGGGATTGAAAAAATTTCTTTTCCCGCGGACGGAAAAACAATTTATCAGGACAAGATTTCTCCTCTTGCGTGGAACGCTACATGCGGAAGTATGACTATAATAAAATCGCCCGTTCATATTGAAGATAAGGTGGTTGCCGATTACAAAAGGCATCCGTTCCATCTTATCAAAGGTTCCGTAAGCACTCCTGCGGAGGGGCTTAACGTCCGGCTCATTACCCAGGAACAGCTTTTCCACGGCCAGGATGCGAAAAACACCATGGTAATACTGGATGCCGATACCAGGCCGACATACGAAATAGTGCGATACATGCTGGATTCCGGAGTTACGGGATGGGTCAACACCTCGCTTTCCGGACGTTACACGACTCCTGACGGAATATGCTGGGTGAACGCCTGCACGGAAGGGCCCCAGTGGCATGTGCATCTGGGCGACCGTCCGTTCATAGCTTTCTCAGTCAGCCCTAAGGCGGGGGACGCTCTTTTGTCAGCCGCAAGAAAAGGGGAATTGACGGCAAATATAAAATGCGACGGCAAACGGCATAAAGGGAAGGTGGATATTGTTACCGGCACAATTCCGGGAAAAACAAAGAAGGAATTATGGCTCATCGGCCATCTCTATGAACCTTTGCCCGACGACAATTCACTCGGAGTTATTGCAGGCATATCTATTGCGAAAACCTTGAATTCCCTTTTTGATTCAAAGATTTTACCGATGCCCCGTTTCACTCTGCGCCTCATCTTCGGCTTGGAAATGTATGGTTTTGCCGCCTATGCCGATAAGAGAGGGAAAAACCTGAAGAACGAGGTAATAGGAGCTATAAATCTTGACGGTTTGGCATGCAGGAAAAGAGAACCGGTCAATTACTGGCTAAGCCCGCAGGGCTCTCCTTTTTTCGGCAATTATCTCGTTGAAGACATGGCTGAAAAAATCCCGTCCGAGATACTCCCTGATGTCAGATTTACCGTAAAAAGGGAGGGAGCGTACTTTGATGACATGTTTCTTGCGGACTCTACCACCTCTATACCTGTTATCTGGCCGCTCAGGCAGAGCGCTCTGCACCATAATTCCTGTCAGACAATGGAAATATTGGAACCGGCCGTCATTAAACAGCAAATATCCTTTCAAACCGTTCTTACTGCCCGTCTTTTGACAACCAACAGCAGGAATGTTGAAACGTTAATAAAACAGGCTTCCGTACTTGCGGTGAGGCATCTTAACGATGAGGCCGCAGATATAATGAAAAACCTACTGAAAAATAAAAAGCCTGCAGTGCGGGATATCGAAGAAGCGAAATTAAAAATAAAATGCAGTTACGAAACAGAAAAAAAGCAGATTGAAGATTTCAGTGGCATTGCTTCTCCCGCTGTGGTTGCAAAAGCTTTAAGATTGCTTTCTGAAACGAAGAAAAACTTAATAGGAAAACTGGAAACTTCCGGAAGGAAAGAAAACAAAAATGTTTTTTCCCAGCCCTTTTCCGGAAGAAAAGGAATCTGCTGGAAAATATCCGAAACTATTGTGCCTTCCAGAAATTCAAAAGGTTTTCCATACGACCTTGCGAAAGTTCCAAAAGCAGATAGGAAATATCTGCCTGACGGATGCCTTTACGGGCCTTTTTCCAGGATTCTGGCGAATATGGACGGAAAGAGAAACCTTGAATATCTCATACGGCAGGCGGAATGGGAATCAAAACAGGCAATAACGGATTCCATGGCAAGAGAGTATCTGGGCGCAATAGAATTTCTTTCTGAATATGGTTATATCAAAAACAGGTATACACTTATTATAAGAAAAAAAGATATTATTGTTGCTCTTGAGAAAGCAGGTATTGAATCCGGGGATTTGCTGCTGGTGCACAGCGGCCTTGCTTATTTCGGCCACATTGAAGGAGGGGCGAATACCGTAATTGATGCATTCTTGGAAGTTTTGGGGGCAAAAGGTACGCTGTTATTCCCGACTTTCACAAGGCCCTTCATTTATTTCAACGGAGACTGTCTCGCAGGATTGCGTTACCGTGTTTATGACAGTAAGGAAACCTCTGTATATGTAGGAAAAATTCCCTCCGTTTTTCTGAACAGAAAAGATGTTGTCAGAAGCAGCCATCCGACACATTCGGTTGCCGGCATAGGTCCTCTTGTACAAAAATGTCTTCTTGAACACAAGCTTTCGGATCCGCCCGCATGCCGCAGGAGTCCTTTCGGCAAACTGTTGGACTATGGCGGCAAAATGGTATGGTTTGGGGCAGGGCTGGCTTCAACTACCTTTTTCCATTTTCTTGAAGATGAACTTGATATGCCGTATCTCGCGGAGGCGGTATGCAGGGTAAAAAAAGCGGACGGTTCGGTCAGGACGCTTCTAATTGATAAACATCTCCCTGGACACCGTGATTTTTACCGCAATTCCGGAGAAGATACAAAAATTTATAGAAAACTTATAGAAAAGGGGCTTGTTATTAAAAAGAGCAATCTGGGTTTCGGAGAAATAAAGGTTATTGACGCCAAACAGATGTATGATTTAGGAATGGAGTCTCTAAGAGAAGACCCTGCGCTTCTTCTTTGCGATGACAGAAAATGCATCTTTTGCAGTACCAACAGGAGATAGATGCCGCTAAGTTTTATAATTTTCCTGTGTCGTGAATACGAAAGGCAAGTGAATAGAAGAGGTTAAAAATCTGCCTGCAGAACTTCCCTTCCGCCACGGCGAATGTGGCATGTATCATTAAGACGAACCATGGTGTAATTTCCGCCAATTTGCTCAAACTCGTTTATGGCGCAGTTATCCTGCCTGATGAATGGGAATCGTTCCAGGCCCAGATTGAGCATCGACAGCACCAGTACTTTATTGACAACCCGGTGGGAAAAAAGCGCAACCGTTTGTCCGTTGTGCTTTTCAGCAATTGATTTCAATGAAGAAAACGCCCTGTCTGTGACTTGTTGAAGCGATTCTCCGCCCGGGGCATGGCCCATATGAGGTTTAGATATCCAGCGTGCGTATTCTTTCGGCCACCGCTGTGCCGCCTCTGTCTCTTTAAGCCCTGTCCAGTCTCCGTAGTCAATGTCTGTCAAACCGGCGTCGGAGATTACGTTAATGTGATGTGATTCAAGGGCGATACCGGCCGTTTCCGTTGCGCGGGAAAGGGGACTGGTATAAGAAGCTTCAATGCGGATGTGACTGAGCTCCCCGGCAACAAGACGAGCCTGTGCCCGGCCATTTTCGTTCAGAGGGATATCGTGCCGGCCGCGAAAGACCTTGGCCCGGTTCCATGCAGTTTCTCCATGACGAATAAGTAGAATAATTGTGGACATTTTTATGGCACTTTTCAAATATACTAAGGAGTTCCTCCACATTTTATTTTAGAACTCCCTCCAAGTCAAAAAAAGAATGCCCCCTGCCGTAATTTAATTTTCAAATCTCAACTTTAGATCCTCTGCACAAACGAGGCGATACTTTTAGCTTACGGGATAGTTGCAGACGGTAAGAACACTACCAGTCCTCCGGCGGACGTTACCTGGGCGCCATGTGCATTAACCGGCTTACTGCATGATAAGGTTTAGCCTGTCATGAATTTCAGCGCGGCATTTGCCGCAGACGGCGGATTTAAATTGAGTTTATGGATGTTGATTTGCGATGTCAAATCAAATTTCCAAATAAATATTTGACCTCAGCACCCGCATAAGTTAAAATCAAAAAATGGAAGAAAAACCGAAAATCAGGATTGTAGTGGCAGAGGATGATGAAGAGAACAGGACTATTCTGACCAAAATGCTCCAGATGAACGGTTATGAAATTCAGGCGGCTCCGGACGGAGCGGCGGCCTTTGAACTACTTAAAGCGGCAAAGCCGGACCTTTTGATTTCCGACATTAACATGCCGGTAATGAACGGGCTTGAGCTTCTACGGAAGGTGCGGGAAGACGAAGAATTGAAATCAATTCGCGTAATACTTGTCACCGGGCAGTCGACCGACGAAGAAGTTATGTCGGGAATAACGGAAGGGGCAGACCATTACATTACAAAGCCCTTCAAGCCGAAAAGCGTTCTTGACGCCATAAAAATGGTTCTTGAATAAAAAGGCGGCTGCCGTCAGGTTATCAGTCCGCCTCCATCGTCGCTCACAATACCCTTGAGCCTCATTGACAGCCCCTGCGGATTTTCAGAATGTTCAAGTGCGGTTTCTTCAGTTATGAATTCTTCCCGGTGAAGAGCTGCAAGGGCCTGGTCAAAATCCTGCATGCCTTCCGCCTTGCCTGCTCTCATCGCCCTAGATATCTTCTGGTCTTCGCTCTCGGAAATAAGCCTGCTTACGGTCGGATTGTTAAAGAGGATTTCGCATGCGGGAACCATAGGCACTCCCTCTTTGCATGAAGGAAGAAGAAGCTGGCTCACAACCGCCTTAAGCTGGGAAGAAAGTCCTTTCCTTATCTCCTGATGCCTTTCCTGAGGGAAAAAACTCAAAATCCGCTGTATGGTTTGCGTGGCGTTTGAACTGTGAAGCGTTCCGAAAATGAGGTGTCCGGTTTCGGAGCCGTTAAGCGCGAATTCCACCGTATCCTTGTCCCTCATCTCACCGACGAGCATAACGTCCGGGTCTTCGCGCATGGCATATTTTAGTGCGTCTGCGGAAGATTTGACATCAAGCCCGATTTCTCTCTGGTTGACTATTGCAATCTCATCCTTATAGAGAAACTCAATCGGGTCTTCTATGCATAGGATGTGGCATTTCCGCGTCTTGTTTATGTGGTTGACCAGTGCCGCAAGGGTGCTGGACTTTCCGCTTCCGGTCGGCCCTGTTACGAGAACCATGCCGTTAACGAAATCGGTGATTTTCATCAGGGATGACGGAAGATTGAGAGTCTCAAGGTCCGGTATGAAGTAGGATATCCTTCGCCCTACAAGCGTGACAGTTCCCCTCTGCCTGAAAACATTAAGCCTGAATCTTCCGATTCGCGGCAGGCCGACAGCCGTGTCAAGGTTGCCCGCTTCCTCAAAGATTTTCATCTCTCGCTCGGTAATTACGTCGGAAAGCATCTTCATAAGGCGGGACTGGCTTATCTCTTTGAGCTTTAGCTTTACAATTTCGCCTTTTACGCGCATCGCAGGGCGCGTATCTGATTTAATGTGAAGGTCGGAAGCTCCCCGGGTGTGCATCATCTTGAATAAATCCGTGAGGGTATAATTTTCTGACGGCATGGTCTTATAACCCTTTTTTGAAAAGCAGGGCCCTCCTTTTTAATGAAAAGGTTCTGTCAAAATACGGTCCACTCTTTTAAAAGGCGGACGGAGCAGCCGTTTCGCTCAGGTGCTGCGTGACAGGTGAAACTTACTCAACTCAGCAACGAGCCTCGCCGTGTTCTCCATGCACAACCGCGCGGAGCCCCGGCTGCTCATTGCTTCGTTTTGCTTGTTTCGCTGCTGTCCCTCCGCAATTCGCTCTCCGCCTCTCCGCCTGCCTTTTTCCTCTGTTTCTTGA
>JAFGKM010000071.1 GCA_016928555.1 Candidatus Omnitrophota bacterium
CATAAAAAATAATGAGGGAGGTGAAAGAAAGATGAAGAAAAGACAAGGATTTACCTTGATAGAACTGCTGGTGGTCATAGCCATCATAGCGATTCTGGCGGCTATGTTACTGCCGGCGCTGGCAAGGGCGAGGGAACAGGCGAGAAGGGCGGTATGTATCTCCAACCTCAAGCAGATAGGACTGGCGATGAAGATGTACAGCCAGGACTACAGGGAGTTCTTCCCGATGACAACCTCACCGCTCGGAACTACCGCAACTAGTTCCACAGCCGGGGGTTCATTCAACCTGCTGTATCCCAAGTACATCTCCGCGGAGAAGACGTTCATCTGTCCGTCAGACCTGAAACCGACAAATATGGTAGCTCTTACAAGTTCGGAAGTAAGCCAGCTGGGAGGAGATGCGCTTTTGAACTCAACGGGATGTTCTTACGCCTACGGCATGGGACTCAACGAGCAGACAAGCGTAGACACCGTACTGGCGGCTGACAAGGCAATGTGCAGCGCAGCATATGCATGGTGCGGACCTGGCCAATATTTTGACTGGAATCTCACAGGAGGTCAGGAATATACCAACCATAAGGCTGATGGTGTTAACGCTCTGTATGTAGGAGGCCATGTGAAGTGGATACCAAAGTCCAGGATGTTCAGGGCGGCTCCCGATTTCCCGAACGTGGGGTATGCTGATGGTCATGTGGGTTTTATGAGAAACCCGTAACACGACGAACAAAGGACATAAAGAAAAACCCCCGTTTAAAAACGGGGGTTTTTCTTTTATCCTGAACCGACGTCTTTTGTCATTGCGAGGCTTGTTGTGCCGCGGCAATCCCAGCAACGCTTTTCATTGAGATTGCTTCGCTCCATGAAGCATGGCTCGCAATGACAAGCAGTTGAAGAATAAAAAACCGTAGTCAATATATAAATTTATAAGTTTTTTTGTCTATTCGAAAACGGTTTCTCAAAAAACTTGACAAAAATGAAAAAGCGTGCTACAATTTCGTCGTGAATTAATAGAAGATTTATCAAGAAAGATAAAAGACGACTTCGTTTTCGGGGAGCGAAATGAATACGATAAAAGACGTGGCAAAAAAAGCAGGCGTTTCACCGGGCACGGTTTCAAAGGCGCTTCTTGACAGGCATGACGTTTCAAACTCAACAAAAAGGCGGGTAAAAAGGGTGGCCGAAGAGATGGGATACATTCCGAACATTATTGCCCGCTCTCTTGTTACAAGCAAAACCAATACAATAGGGCTTGTAACTCCCTACCTCGGGAATCCCGCGCTGATAGAGAGATTGCGCGGGGTCCAGAATGCCTGCCTGAGCAACAAATACCTTTTGATAACCTGCCTGAACGAAGGGGGCGCAGAAGAGGAGCTGAGCCAGGCGGAAGCTCTGATAGCAAGGAAGGTTGACGGAATAATAATAACTCCCACAGGCAACAGCATCAAACTGAAGGAATTCATAAGCAGAATAGAAATCCCCGTGGTGCTGATGAGCGAAATGATAGAAGGCACGGGCTGTGACTTTGTAGGAGAGGACGATTACGAGGGAGCAAAAACAGGGATGGAGCATTTGATATCTCTCGGGCACAGGAATATCGCCTATTTCGGCAGTTTCCCCGAAATCTATTCCGACGGCAGGCTCGCGAAAGGATACAGGGACACACTTGAGAAATACGGCATTCCGTACAGGAAGGAACTGGTCCTCTGGGGAAATACCGACAGGGACATACTGGAAAAGAATGTGGAGCGCGTAATGAATACGGTATCTGCGCCCACCGCAATTTTTGCATGGAGCGATATAATTGCGATAGACATTATGAGCAAACTGGGAAAGATGAATATTAACGTCCCTGAAGATGTTTCTATTATAGGGTACGACAATATAGATTTCCTCTCTCTGTTCCACATACCTCTGACCACGGTGGCACAGCCGAATTTCCTCATAGGACAGAAGACCGTGGAACTGCTCCTTGAATGTATAGAAAGAGACGGGGAGAATGAACCTACCGGCAAGCTGATTTTCAGGCCTGAACTGATTGTAAGAAAATCAACCGGGCCGGCAAAAAAATAAAAACCACTCACCGCAACCTTGCACCCCGGCAATTTGTAGTGCGAAATCCTAAAATCGGACATGGAGAGAAGAAAAAGGGAGGAATTTATTATGCGGAAATTATTGACTACCCTGTTCTTTTTTGCTTTCAATGCGGCGGGGTTGCTTGCAAACGGGTTTTCAGGCGGGCCGTATGCAAACGACTCGCATACGCGCCTGCTCCTGCATCTTGACGAAACCGGCGGCTATAAGGCCGTTGACGCCAGTTCATACGAGAATAACGGCAGTGTTGGCGGCGGCACATGGAAATCTGACGGGAAATTCGGCGGCTGTATATATCTTGACGGGTCATGGGACGTCATAAGATGCGGCACGGAAGGCAGTTTGAGCCCCACTGACCAGATTACCTTTGAAGCGTGGGTGAAACCCGAGGATGTAAGCGGAATCAGACAGGTTATTTCCAAGGATATTATAGGCCCTCCGTGGTATCAGTACCACCTTGAAATACGGGACGGCAAGGTTACTGCCGGCGTAACCCTTGAACCGGCAAAACATATTAGTGTAACCTCATCGGGAAATATAGAAGCCGGCAGGTGGGCGCATCTTGCCGGGGCTTACGACGGGGAAACCCTGCGGCTGTATATTGACGGCAAAAAAGAGCCGGCAGAGGCGAAGGGCAAGGGAGTTCTGATAAATTCCGGGAAGCAGTTGAATATCGGTTCATGGTCAAATGACTATTGGTACAAGGGATGCATTGACGAGGTGAGAATATCGGCTGTTGACAGGTTTAATCTCAAACCCGAAGTTTCTTCATCAACGGATGATAAAAATGCAGAAGATAAATTTCCCGTCAACAAGACAGCCAAAGCTCCCCGGATAGACGGTGTTGTATCCCCTGATGAATGGAAAGGGGCTAAAAAAATAACCGGGTTTCGCAGCAATATAGACGGGAAGGTTACTCCGCGCCCCCAGCCGGAGATATACCTTGCGTTTGACGATGAATTCCTCTACATGGGATTTACCTGCCCCTTTGAAGGCGAATTGAAGAAAGACATTCAGGGAAGAGACAGTCCCGTATGGAGGGATGATTCATTAGAATTGTTCCTTGATCCGTTCCGCAAGGGCGAAAACATATATCAGCTGATATTAAACTCAAACGGCGCCCTTTACGACTCAAAGAACGGCAGTGCGGCGTGGGACAGCAAAGCAGTATATCAAACAACTGTTGAAGGGAAGGCCTGGAGCGGAGAGATGGCGATACCATTCTCTTCGTTCGGCGAAAAAACCCCTTATGACGAAGCGTCATGGGGCATCAATCTCGCCCGCAATTATGCGGTTGAGGGAGACTTTGAATTCACTTCAATCGCCGGCGTGATAGGCGGTTATAACCAGCCGAAATTATTTTCCCCGGTTTCTTTCAGGGGCGGACCCACATCCATAGCGCTGTCTTCTTCATCCTTGAGGCTTCAGTATTCCGTTAAGGGAACATCTAAAAAAATGCTTGAGGCGGAAATGGACGTGAGCGCCATACCGCCTGCGCAGAGAAGGACGATAAAAGGAGAAGTTGCTCTGACTTCTGCCGAAGGACGGGAGACGGTTAAAACGGTTATTGACAGGTTTATCGCGTCAAAGGACATCGCCAGGCTGAACGTCACCGATATACCTGCCGGCAAGTACCAACTTACAGCTTCAATTTATGACAATGAGGGGCGTTTAATAGGCGAGCAGGAAAACATTTTCATTAAACCGGACATTTACCCCTGGCTGAATAATAAGATAGGAACGGAACCCGTCGTTCCGCCGCCGTGGACCCCGGTACAGGTGAAGAAAAATGCAATAAACTGCTGGAACCGCAGTTATAAATTTGACGGGCATCCCTTTCCCGCGCAGATAGAGACGGGCAAATCATCAATCCTTTCTTCTCCCATCCGGATAAAAGGACGGGTAAACGGAAAGGAGATTGCATGGGAGGCAGGCAAACTGCAATTTGCGGAACAAAACCGTGAACTTGCAAGATTCAACGTACAAAATACTGCCGATAATCTTATTCTCAAGGGAGTTACCACGGTTGAATTTGACGGAATGCTGAGAGCAAACCTTCAGATAAACACTGCCAATAATGCCTCTCTTGAAGAATTGTACATGGAAATACCCCTTGATTCAAGGTATGCAACCTTACAGCAGATTCTCCACAATGCAGGCGATTTTTACGACCCCAACATACTGGGAGATATTCCGGAGAGCTCCGAGGGACCTTTCTCTCCGTATATCTGGCTGGGCAATGAGGATGTCGGACTGGCATGGTTTGCCGAAAGCGCACGCGGGTGGAATATACAGAAAAAAGAGAAGGTCTTTTCCATAATAAAAACCCAGGGCAAGGTCGTTTTAAGAATAAACCTTGTTGATAATCCCGTAACCCTGAAAGAACCGCTTTCCCTGACCTTCGGATTACAGGCGACGCCGGTCAAGCCGGTACCTGCGGACTGGCAGACGGTTTACATGTCGTGTTTTGAGGAAGACAAGCCAAACATATACCTTGAATGGGCGCACCCGTGGACGATGAAGTGGTTCGCCTTCCCCGAGCCGGCGGAGCCGGTGGAAAAGTATTTCCAGAGGATGGAGGCTTCAAAGAACAGGGGAGAGAAATACATCCAGTATATAAACGTGACCTGCGCCTCTGCGGGAATTCCGGAATACCGCTATTATGAAGAAGAGTGGAACGCGGGAGGCGCTCCGGGAGACACCGGCGATGTCAAAATAATGGGGCATCCTCTCATGCGTGTATGCACCACAACAACATGGTCGGATTTTTTCCTTTACAGCCTGAAAAAATTCGTGGACGCCTACCCCGTTGACGGGTTATACACCGACAATGCCATAGTTCTCCTGTGCACCAACGCAAACCACGGATGCGGTTACGGCAATCCTGAAAATGCGGTGGGAACCTCTATCTTTGCCGCAAAGGATCAGGAGAAACGCATATATAAAGAAGTAGACGGCACATATCCCATATTTGCAACAAGGGAACTGCAGAAGCGGATATATAAATACGTGAAGGCAAAAAATCCGAATTTTATCCTTGTATCCCACTCTGCCGGTTCGGTGATGCTGCCGTTTATCAGCTTTTACGACAGCTATGCCGAAGGAGAGCGGTTCATGGGAAGCTATCTGAAAAAACACGGCGGGGACTATATTGATGCTGTTCCGCTTGACAAGTTCAGGGCGGAATTCACCGGCGCCAACTGGGGCATAATCCCCATGGTCCTCTGCCAGTTGAGAGGAGAATACCTTGCCGACCCTAAATACGCCGAGACGTTCGTCGCTCTTGCCCGTATTCACGGCACA
>JAFGKM010000072.1 GCA_016928555.1 Candidatus Omnitrophota bacterium
ATGGTTCGCAGGCTGAAGACCTGCGGCTACCTTTTCAATGGTTCGCAGGCTGAAGACCTGCGACTACCATTATTGGCATGAATGGCAAGGAACATCGAATTGTTATATGGTGGTCAAAGAAGAGATTTAAAATCTTTGTCAGTAAGACCTGCATCTTTGATAATTGCTTTAAGCGTGTAAGGATTAACTCTTTTATGACGGGGAACAGTTATAGCCTTCTTCTGAAACCATTTCCAGATAAGTATTAATTGCATCTTCAATATTCTTCAAGGATTCTTCCAGTGTATCACCCTGACTATGACAGCCAGGTAAAATTGGACAGTGCACATCATAGCCAAATTTGCTTTTATGAACAACTACCGTATATTTCATGTTATCCTCCCCATAATACTTTGCTCGCTTATTCATTATACATTTTTACCAATACCCCGGCAATAGACATAGGCCGAGTGACAAATGAAAGGAAGGATGGATACCGGCCTGCCATCCGCAGGGATGACAAACAGGAAAACCCCCCTCACCCGGACCCTCTCCCCCAAGGGTAGAGGGGAAATAAGGTTGAGATTGCCGCGATTCACTCGTAATGGCAAAAAACTCAAGCCACCCTCACCTTAATCCTCTCCCATCAAGGGAGAGGGAGTAAGTGAGCGGGTTATTTTTTGAGAAGGGATTTGAGAAGGTCTATGTTTTTGGTGAAAAGCTCGGCCTGCTTGAGGAGGTTCTCAACCTTTGATATGCGGGAAGAATAGTGTCGCATGAGTTTTTTGTCCGCTATTTTGCCCTTTGCCTTCAATGATTTCTTTATCCCGTTAACCGCTTCTTCCAGAAGCCTGTTTCGTTTTTCCAGACCGGTTTTCAGCTTGTCAAAGATAATGCCTTCCATGTCCTCGTTTGCGTTGTAGAAACTGCGGGAATAGCCCTTGAGCCAGACTTTTTTGACGGCGTTCCATTCTTCAAGCTTCTTCATGTTGATGCTTACGTTGCCCTTGCTTATGCCGAGCATTCTCCCTATCTGTGCGGGAGAGAGAGGTTCGGGAGTGATGTAAAGGAGGGCGTATATCTGGCAGACTGTCCTGTTAAGGCCGATGCTCTCGCCGAGGTTGCCTATCGCTTCTATGAATTTGTCGGGGGTGTTTGAAGTTTTCATGGTTTAATCTGTTTTGAACATTTTAACACTGTCGGGGAAAAGATGCAAGGAATGGATGTCGGCGCTACATAGTGCGATAAATCGCACCGCTGCAATACGCAGGCTGAAGACCTGCGGCTACCATTTATGGTTCGCAGGCTGAAGACCTGCGGCTACCGTTAGGGAGAGGGGGAGAGGCGGGAGAGGATGTCTTTTGCTGGCTGGAAGGCGGGATTGAGTTCCAGAGTCCTGTTGAGAAGCAGTATGCCGTTCTGCACGTCTCCCTGCTCAAGTAAAGTAATCGCGAGGAAAAAGTTCGCCCTGTAATCGGCAGGCATAAGATTGAAGTAGGCGACAGCTTTTTTGTAAGCCGACTTTATGTCGCGGAATTCAAGGTCATGCTGTATGTTTTTAATGCTCAGGCCGGAAAAACCTCTGTAAGAGCCTTCCGGAATGAGCGGACCGGGGCTGTTGTTGAAGAAAAAGGCGAATACTGCGGCAATTATCCAGAACGGGACGGCATGCAGGGGTTTTTTCTTCCTGATTTTTTCAATGCTCCATATTATCAGGCATGCCGCGCTTACGGCAAAGCAACCTACTGCAGGCAGTCTGTACCTGTCCGTAATAAAGAAGAGAACAACCCACAAAACGTTGGAAAGAGTGAAGGTGATGAAGATGAAGTTTTTCTTCCAGTCCCTGAACAGCAGTAAAAGCCCTGCGATGCCGACTGGGACGATGAATCCGAATTTTATGAAAGCAAGTTTCAGTGCGGGGATAACCTTTTCCATCAGATGGACGTTTAGGTTCTGAGGCCATTCGTAACTGGTGAAGAAAAGATTCAGCTTGGTGAAAAACAATTTCCAGAATGCAGATGAGAGAGGGCTGAGAAGCTCTCCTTTTGGATAGTGAAACAGGCCGAGGGAATCCGAGCTGTTGCCTATGTGCCAGTTTATGGGGCCGTTTGTGCATATGGGGACAAATTCCCCGCTCACGCAGTAATTTCTGATTGTAACGGGAAGTATCGCCATGCCCGAAACGAAAAGCAGAAGAATGAGAACGGCGGACGGCTGGTACCGCGGGTTCATTTTTCCGGGCAGGAGTTTTTTTTCGGGATACAGGTAAAGGCCGAGAAGTAGAAACGGCAGAAAGACCGCAATCGTCGGCTTTGCAAGTGCGGCGAGGCCGAGTACGGCGCCGGATAAAACCCATCTTAAATAATTAGGCTTCTGGAGTGAAAAATATACGAGCGCTATGAAAAGAACGTAAAGGAAATAAATCAGCCCGTCGCTCAGCACGGTCGAGGCGTATACGACCGAAGTCCTGTAAAAACACGCAAGAAAAGCGGCCGCAATCCCCGCCCATTCGTTATAGATTTTTTTGGCGATATAGTACAAAAAGAAGCAGACGGCGGTGTCCATAAGCAGTTGAACTACGGATATTACTATAAGGCTGCTTCCGGAAAGAAAATAAACCGCCGCAAGGAAATATGCGTATAGCGGAGCCATATAAAAAGCACCGCCCCGAACATGCCACGGATGCGCCAGTATATCCTTTGCCCACAGGATAAACGTTCTCTGGTCGTGCCCTTCAAGCAGATACGGATTGAAGAAAGCCGAATCCTTGAAGTAATAGAGGTATATGCATCTTATTATTAATCCTGCGAAAAGAACAGCGGGGAGGATGAGTTTTCGTTTTTGGATTTTCATGTCATTGCGCCCGTGCCGAAGATTTAATATCTTTGAGGCAGTCCGCTATAATGTCTCTGATGGTAAAACGCGGCGAAAAGCCGATAAGGTTCCTGATTTTGGAAATGTCGGGGACGCGCCTGTTCATGTCCTCAAAACCCTTGGAATAGACGGTTTCGGGGTTCACAAATATTATTTCCGAGGAGCTGCGCGTTGCGTCTTTAATCATATACGCAAGGTCTTTTATTGAGATTTCTTCCGTGCTCCCCATGTTGAAGACTTCCCCGTACGCCTCGTCTTTTCCGATGAGCTTTACGACGCCTTCTATTATGTCGCCTACATGGACAAAGCATCTCGTCTGGCCGCCTTTTCCGAAGACGGTCATTGGAAGATTGTTCAATGCCTGCTTGATGAATCTCGGAATGACCATCCCGTACCTGTCGCTTTGCCGCGGGCCGACTGTGTTGAAAAATCTTCCGACTATCACGGGAAGTTTTTTTTCTTCAAAAAAAGCAAAAGCAAGAAACTCGTCAATCGCCTTGGTGCAGGCGTAGCTCCATCTTTTTTTCTTAGTGTTGCCGATTATTATGTCTGCGTCTTCCATGAAAGGTATGTTTTCATTTTTGCCGTAAACCTCGGACGTGGATGCAAGAAATATTTTCTTGCCGTGCCTTGCGCATACCTTGAGAACGTTATAAGACCCTTCAACGTTTATTATCACGGAATCTACGGGATTTTCCATTACTCTCTTGACTCCCACAACCGCGGCGAGATGAAAAACAAAATCGCATTTTTTTATCAGCTCTTCAAGAATTGAGGAATTCATGATTGTGTCTATGAAAAGATGGAAATTTTTTTTGTCCATGAATTTTTCGACGTTGCTCAGACTGCCCGTTGAAAGGTCGTCTATGACGAAGATTTCATTTTCCCCCGAGAGAATTTTTTCTGTCAGGTGAGAGCCGA
The DNA here is from genome assembly GCA_016928555.1 of Candidatus Omnitrophota bacterium. Taxonomy (GTDB): domain Bacteria; phylum Ratteibacteria; class UBA8468; order B48-G9; family JAFGKM01; genus JAFGKM01. Next base: position 3,775 of record JAFGKM010000072.1, read on the forward strand.
TGAAGCCGCAGCCGCCCGTTATAAGATATTTCATTTTTTATTCCTTTATTGAATTTTTTATTATAAAATCTTTTGTTTATATTATAAAAAAAATTTGACAAAAATAAAAATATGTTTTTAAATAGGTGTAGATTTAAGAGAAAAAATAAAAACGGAACTCTTCACAATGAAAGAATTTTAAAGTGAAGAGTTCAAAGTAAAGGGGGTGAGATAATGGCTAAGAAAACAAAAAAAGCTGCGAAGAAAAAAGCAGCTCCGAAGAAAAAGAAAGCGGCTCCGAAGAAAAAAGCAGCCAAGAAAGCTAAGAAGGCCAAGAAGAGATGAGAAGAAAGAAAAGAAAATTACGGTGGAGTTCAAAAAGAGCCAACCATCGTAAAAAAGGTACAATGGGTTAAGGTCAGATAAAAAGTGAGCTCACTGAAGTTTCAAGATGTATTCTTTGAATAGCTTCAGCAAGCAGACCCGAGACTGACAGTTTGGTGAAACGCTGAGGCAGTTTTGGCGTTGGTATCGTATCGGTTAAGATTATTTCGTTGAAAACCGGCGAGTTGAGCCTATTTATTGTTTCCTCAGCAAAAACCGCGTGAGTGCAGGCTCCGTATACTGAAGACGCTCCGTGCTCGTGAAGTTTTTCCGCCGCTTCCAGCATCGTACTTCCCGTAGAAATCAAGTCGTCAACAATTATCGCAATATGATTCCTGACTTCCCCTATCACATGGACCGTTTCTATCTGGTCTGGGCCGAGCCGTCTTTTATCCACAATTGCAAGGCCTGCGGAAAGCCGCTTGGCCAGGGCCCTCGCCATCTTTACTCCTCCCACGTCGGGAGCAACGATTACAGGATCTTTTATATTCTTCTCTTTTAAATAGCTTACGATGACAGGAGCGGCGAAGAGATGGTCGACGGGGATATCAAAAAAACCCTGTATTTGAGGTGCGTGCAGGTCCATTGTCAATATTCTGTCGGCTCCGGCCGAAACAAGAAGGTTTGCCACAAGCTTGGCGGTTATCGGAACGCGGGGACGGTCTTTCCTGTCCTGCCTGGCATAGCCATAGTAAGGGAGAACCGCAGTAAGCCTTTTCGGAGAAGCCCTCCTGAAAGCATCAAGTGTGATAAGAAGCTCCATAAGGTTTTCATTCACGGGAGAACAGGTGGGCTGTATAAGAAATATATCTTTGCCCCTGACGTTTTCTTCTATCTTGACGCATATCTCTCCGTCCATGAACCTGTAGAGGTCTATTTTGCCGAGCTCCTTGCCGAGATGCTTTGCAATCTTTTTGGAAAGCTCTATATTGGCGTTCCCCGAAAACACCGAACAGTTATTCATTGTTTTCTCCCCGTTTCAGACAAAAACCGCTGTGCTTCTTCAAAATCATGGATGTTGTTTATTCCCATGCATTCCTGCGGCCTGCGTGTAGTGTAAGTTCCCATTTTTTCGCCCATGGAAGAGAGTATCTTAACAACATCGGTAAGATAATATTCCTTTTTTATTTCGTCCGGAAGAACTTTGTCCAGCGCAAGGAAAAGCGCTTTTTTATCAAATACGTATATGCCCGAGTTGATTTCCTTTATGGCTTTCTCGTCTTCCGATGCGTTAAGCTCCTCCACGATTGAAGCGACGTTTCCCGCCCCGTTTCTTTTTATTCTACCATAACCGAAAGGATTATCTAAAAAAGCGGTGAGTATTGTGCCGCAGTTTCCGCTTTCCCTGTGTTCAGCGATAAGGCTGTTGAGGGTTTCCCCTGTTATAAAAGGCACGTCCCCGCACAATATGAGGATATCACCCCGGTAATCGTCCAGAATTTTCTTCGCCTGTAAAACGGCGTCTCCCGTACCGCGAAGGACTTTTTGTTCGGCATACTCCACGGCAATGCCTTCCATCTGTTCAAAAATTTCTTCTTTTTTAAATCCCACTATAAGGATTATTCTTTCGGGAGAAAGTCTTTCTATCGTGTTGACCAGATAAAGAAGCATCGGCCTGCCGGATATTTTTTTTACTACCTTTTGGGATTCTCCCCCGAGGCGTTTGCCCTGCCCTGCGGCCAGTATGATTACTGCGAGATTGGTCTTCATTAAGCTCCCTTCCGGAATTCCTATTCCGCTGTTGAATTTGATACCTAAACTTACGCTCTATTCAAATCCCCTCTTAATCCCCCCTTTGTCAAAGGGGGGGACGGGGGGATTTTACAGCTCGCAATTTCTGACGTCTTGCACAGATACTGCCTGTGCTTCGGTCACTCGGCTCACCTTCTCGCCGAGTCTGCCAAACAATGCTCTTTATTCATCGCATCGGCAGCGCTCTCTTCAAATCCTCACCGGAAAAAACAATTGCCCGGCGAGAAACAATTTGGCGCCCTCGCATCCCAAAACTGCTCGGGTCGGCCATTCGCTGAAATTGCTCTTACTCATCGCAATTTCTGACTTCGCTCTCTTCAAATCCTCACCGGAAAAAACAATTGCCCGGCGAGGATTTGAACCTCGAACATCGGCTCCAAAGGCCGGTGTGTTACCGTTACACTACCGGGCATAAAAACTCTCAAACTTCCTGGGTAACTCTCAAAACCTCGGAGATGGTGGTAAGCCCTTCCTTTATTTTGGACGCTCCGTCCATTCTCAGCGTAACAAGGTTCTTTTTGAGCGCCAGCTTCTTTATCTCCGCAGCCGATATTTTACCGGAAATCATATTGCGCATCTCGTCGTCTATAACCAGCAGTTCAAAAATGCCGTTTCTGCCGTAATACCCCTCATTGAAGCATTTCTTGCATCCCTTCCCTTCTTTATATTTTATTCCATGAAGGTCTTTTTCTTCAAGAGATACCTGCTGCATCTGACTAAGCGACGGAGCCGCCTCTTCGGAACACTCGGGACAGTTGAGCCTTATGAGCCTCTGCGCCATGACTCCAACAAGCGAGGAAGCGATAAGATACGGTTCAACTCCCATGTCAATCAGCCTTATGACGGCACTGGTTGAATCGTTCGTGTGCAGTGTGCTGAAAACAAGATGACCTGTCAGCGACGCCTGTATAGCCATCTCCGCAGTTTCCCTGTCGCGTATTTCTCCCACCATAATAATATTGGGGTCATGCCTCAAAATTGACCTTAACCCGTTTGCGAATGTTAAACCGACCTTGGGGTTGACCTGTATCTGGTTTATTCCTTCTATGTTGTATTCAACCGGGTCTTCAAGCGTAACTATGTTTATGCCCGGATTATTTATTTTTGAGAGGGCGGCGTAAAGCGTTGTCGTCTTGCCGCTGCCGGTAGGCCCTGTAAGAAGGATTATCCCGTGGTCCAGATGTATCAGCTGATTGAATTTTTCATAGTTATCTTTTGAAAAGCCCAGTTCTGCAAGGCTGAACAAAAAAGTGCTCCGGTCAAGAAGCCTGAGCACAACGGATTCTCCGAAAAAAGTGGGGATTATGGAAACGCGTATGTCAATCTTCTTGCCGTCCACCTTGATTGAGGTCCGCCCGTCCTGCGGGATTCTTTTTTCGGCGATGTCAAGATTGGAGATTATTTTAATCCTTGTCACTATGGCGGGATGGTATTTTCTCGGAAGAACGAATATATCGTGCAAAACCCCGTCTATCCTGTACCTTACCCTGAGGTCGGATTCGCCGGCCTGAATATGTATATCGCTCGCCCTCATGGATATCGCCCTGTACAGAATCTGGTTGACAAGGCGTATGACCGGAGCCTTGTTTGCAAGGTCGAGAAGATTCATGTGCTCAACGTCTATATCCTGCTCCAGGTGCGCCATCTCCTCGGAATTGAGGTCGTCAATCACCTTCTGGGAAGAACTCGGATGGTAATAATACTTGTCAAGGCAGTGCTGAATGCTTTCGGCAGAGGCAAGGGCGATTTTTATTTCCTTATTTATTTTAGACCGGATTTCACCGATGTCGGTTTTCAGCAGGTCGTCGGTAACGACAATAATCTCTCCCTCTGCATTTTTCAGGGGGAGCAGGCAGTTTTTCTTTAAGAAGGAGAAAGGGAAAGAAGACAGCAGCTCCGGATCCACCATCTCTTCGGGATTTTCTATCCATAAAACAGATTTGTTTTCCATCTTACTTTACAATGTCCCCGAGAATTTTTTCTTTTTCGGCCTTCATTGATTCCGCTTCTTCAAAGGAGGTCATGATGTGGGGGGTGATAAATATGAGCAGGTTTGTTTTCTGCGTTTTTGTGGAGGTTGACCTGAATAATCTGCCGAGCAGGGGAATATCTCCAAGGAAAGGAACTTTCCTGATTGTGTTTTCCGTGTCGTCCCTTACAAGGCCGCCGAGCACTATTGTCTTTTTATTGGGAACTATGAGCGTGGTGTCCACGGAACGGTTTGCGGTCGTGGGCGTTTCGGCGCTGGAACCTTCCACGAGCTTTGTCACTTCCTGGTGAATTGCAAGCCTGACGTATTTATCCTTGCTTATCTGGGGCGTAATTTTAAGGGTTATGCCGACATCCTTATAGTCAAAGCTTTTTATCGTGTCTCCGGTCGACCCTACGGTTGTTGACACAAATCTTGTTTCCTTAAGGTATGGAATATTCTCCGTTACCTTTATCTCGGCTTCATGGTTGTCGGCTGTCATTATCTGGGGCGTGGACAGTATGTTGAAATGAGCGTCTTTGGCATAAAGATTAATCAGCGCGCCGACATCCAGGGGAAATGTCAGGTCACCCTTGATTATTCCTATGGAGAGCCCTTCGGGCGCAATTCCGGTTGACACGTAATTCTGCAAGTCTCCGAAGTTGGTGCCCACCCCGCCCGTGTACCTGTCGCCGTCAAACGTGTCCGATGCCGCCCATTCTATTCCTATCTTCTGCAGTGTTTCGTATGAAACCTCCGCAATCAAAGCCTCTATAAGAACCTGGCTTGTCAGAATGTCCAGTTCTTTTATTATGCTGTCAATGTTGTTAAAATCATCCGGCTCGGCATTTATTATAAGAGAATTGGTGGCCGCTGAAGCGACTACCGAAGGCTGTACCGGCTGGGCTTCTCCTCTCCTTACGACCTGTCTCGGCCTGGCGAGAAGCGCGGTGAGCGTCTTGGCAACGTCTTCCGCCTTGGCGTTTTCAAGCTTGTAGATTTTGAGAAGTTCCCTGCCGGGAGGGCTGGATACGTCAATTTTTGAAACAATGCTCTGTATCTTTGCAATATTTGCGCCTGTATCGGAAATCACAAGCGTGTTCGTCCGGCTGTCAACCGTAATCTGTCCGCTTTTTGTTATATACGGGGCAAGGACCTGAGAGAGAACATCAGGGGGATAGTATTTAAGGGGAATTATCTGGATTATAAAATCATCCATTTTCTCTTTGGGCACGGGCCCGACGTTGATTTCCCGCACCCGCACCCTTGCCTCGGCCGAAGGGATTATGTTTGATATAGAGCCTTCCCTGACGACTGAAAATCCGTAAAGGTTGAGGATGGACTTGAAGATGGAATCTATTTCTTCGGAAGGGACGGACCTGTTGGAATATATTGTTACATTCCCCTTCACGTTGGGGTCAATCACATAGTTTTCTTTTGTGAATTCCCCGACGAATTTTATGAACGTTCTTATGTCTACGTTATTGAAATTCAGGACGAAATCGCGGGAAAAGCAGACGCCGTTCAAACACAAAAAAAACGCGCATATAATTAAAAGAAAAGTTTTTTTCATCGTAGGATTTTAGAAACATCAGCCCGCAATAGAATCAGGCGCAGATTCCGCTCTACCGTTGTTCTTCATCGGTCAAAGACCTGCTGCGTATGGCATCCATCGCGCTCACCAATTCCGCTCTGACTCCTTCGTCTTTTTCCACTCTCAGCCGTTCCATCAGTTTTATCAGGACATCGTCGGTTCTTTCACGCAGGGCAATGGTCTTGATTGCCTGTTTTCTCAATTCAGGGTCCGGGTCGTTGAGATAATCCGTAGTTATTGCGGAATCCACGCCGAAGATGCCGTACTTTTCATCATCCGTACCCTCTTCATCTCCGCCGTATTTTATGTAATATTCAAGCGATTCAATAATTGCTTTTCTTACAGTCGGCTCTTTCTCGTATTTCAGACGCACCAGCAGTGTCCTCAATCCAAGCAGGTCCCTGACGGCCGCAAGGTCTTCTTCATCACTGCTGTCTTCTTGAGATGAAGCAATTCTCTTTTTTGAATATATCTGCGTGGCATACTTTCTTATAAGCGGTTCAGGGTCGCTCATGAATTTCAGCAGAGTGGAATCGGTTTGAAAAATCATATCCAGCCCCACGGATGCTACGTCCCTTACCTCCGGGTCGGGGTCTGCCAGCAGAACGTACAGGTCAGGGATAAAAACGGTCCCTCCGACGCCTGTGGACGTGCTTCCTTCGCTCCCGCTTCCTTCATCTGAAAACGAAAACAGGTTCATAACTCCGCCCTCGCTCGAATCAGCTCCCTCGCCGCCTGCCAGTCCCACGGATACCGTCTGAATCGCCTGTTTTCTGATGGTGGGGTCGGGATGCCTGAGCATACCTCCTATGACCGCCATCACGAAATCGCGGACGGCGCCCTGCCTCTGCTCTTCATTCCTCTCCTGGCGGAAACTGGTTGAGGATGACCTGCTTGACCTCGTAGCCGCACCAGTCTGGGCAAACAGCACCCCGGACGACAGAAGGAAAACAGCCGTAAAAATCAATAAGAACATTCTTTTTTTGTGTAGAATCGACATTTTCTCCTCCCAAATCCCCCTTAAATTCCCCCTTTGATAAAGGGGGATACAGAGGGATTTTTCATAGTAAAACCCTCATTTAACGCGTCTATGAATCTTTCCCCTATTTCATTATACCCGCGTCAAATCAAATTATAAACATTTAAAATTTCTCAAGTATCCCGGCGTCTATCTCATGTTTTGATTTTTCAATGTCAGGCCTGCTTAAAACCTCCGCTTCCTCATAGGTCGTAACGATATAGGGAGTAAGGAATAACACCAGTTCGCTCGTGGTTGTCTTGTGCGTAGGCTTCCTGAAAAGGAACCCCAGTATCGGTATCTTTCTCAGAAAAGGCACTCCCGATTCGGATTTTTCCTCCCTGTTCTGTATCATCCCGCCAACTACGAGAGTCTGGCCGTCAAAAAGGGTAACGTTCTGCGTTGTCTCCCTTGTGGATATTATAGGCTGTTCCGTTTCATAATTGAGGCCTGCGGCAATGGCGCTTAGTCTCTTAATCTCAACGAGACGGGAATCATATATGTTCATTGTTAAAAAGACCGTCCGGTTTCTCTGTATAATAGGGGTAACCTCAAATTCCGTACCCACGTCTTCCTCATATACGGTTACGCTCTGCTGGCTTCCCGTGAGCGCACCCGTAGTGGGATTGTAGGTCTGCTGGAAGGAAGGTATTATGTACGGATAGTTCTGCACCACCCTTATTATAGCGGTTGTGCCGTTAAGGCACATAATCTTCGGGGCCTGCACCAGCTTAACTTCTCCCCTTGTGGCAAGGGCGCTTATAAGCGTATTCACGTCAGTGTTTGTAAGCCCGAATGAAAATCCCGACGGCAAGCTTGAAGTCAGACCCGGGGTAAATCCAGGGTTGATTCCGAATTTCGGACCTGTAAGGGTGGCGTCTATTGCTTCAACCAGCCTTGAACTGAGCAGCCAGTCAATGGAAAAGAGGTTTTCTCCCGACGCGGCTATCTCTACAATCTTGGCTTCAAGAAGAACCTGCGAGATAGGCATATCAAGCGATGATATAACATCCTGTATCTGCTGAAGAAGAACGGGGTTGTATACGTCTACGACTATGGAGTTGGTGCGCGGGTCATGGACGATGGTGTCCATTTTGAAGGTTTCCCTCAGCGATTTGGCAATCAGCGCGGAATCTCCGTAAAACACGTTAAAAACGCGCCTGCTCTTTTCCTTTATCGCCTTTGCCCTTGTGTCATACTCGGCTTCGGTCATTATCTTAACAACATGGTCTTCTTCCAGGTATTTCAGCTTGTTGGCTTCGCATATCAGATCAAGGACCTTCTGCAAAGGAAGTTCCTTTACATTGATAGTCACCCTGCCGGTAATCCCTTTGCTCAGAATTATGTTTGCGCCGGTAAGGTCGTACAGCATTTTCAAGGCCTGCTCGAGGTCCATGCCGTTCAGTTCCAGCGTAACGGGAGTCTCGCCTATGGAACCGAGTATCGGTTTCTCAAGGTCTGCTTTTTTCTGCAAAATCTGTTCCACCTGTGTGCGAGCTTTATTTGCCAGCCTCATTGTCTCGGTAAATTGATTCTGGTCATAGGCTTTTTTAGCCATGGCAACGGTTGAACGCGGCTCAAGCATTTCATAATTTGCTATCTGATACCTCGTCTCCATTTCCTGAAGATATTCATAGGCGTCCATCAGAACCTTCTGCGAAGCCATAGCCAGGGTTTCAAATTCGTCTTCTTTTATTACCTCAACCTCGGTTGTCTCGTGATGGCCCGGCTGAAAAGCCTGTTTTGTTCCGACTTTCCCCAGCTGGGTTTCGGCCACCCTTATATATCTGTTCACCTGGCTTGCGCGGAACTCCGGGTCAATCCCCTGTATCTGCTTGAAGAGGGATATCGCCTCGGCATAGTTTTTTGCATAGTAATTGTTAATCGCCTGCGTATACATGACATCCAGGTCGGTCTTGCCTGAAGACTGAGCGCCCGCCCCTCCCGCGAAGGACACCAGCATACAAAATATAATACCCAGGTAAATTATGCGTCTCATTTTATTTCCTCCTCTTTATCATACCCTCGGGTTTGTAGAGAATCAAGTTTTTAAAAGTGTCACTCCATATTGATTTCATATAATATCCCTTCTTTGGAAAGGTGAATTTTCCCCGCATCTTTCTTCAATAACCTGAATCCTTCCACAACATCTCCTATGGTTACCCTGTAAGTCCTCTGTTTGCCCTCTATGAACAGGTATTCAACGCCCTGTATGACAATCCTTCCCCTGTATATGAGGTCGCACCGTTTTTCGGGGACAATCAAAGCGGACGCTTCAGATTTCGCAACTTTCTCGAGGGGAGTCGCAGATTCGGAAAGAGCGGGAGACTTTAAAATTGTCTGATATGCCGGCGCCTGAGATGGGGAAACCGCTGGCAGTTTTTCCGCTGCCATGCGTTTTTCTTCCTTTACTATGCTTACAACCCTCGGCCTTAATATGGAAACAACCTCCGGCCTGGGCGCGAGAACTATGCTTGTGGGAGCAGGCCTGTCAAGGACCTCCATTGTCAGCCGGCCCGGAGAGAACGGATCTCTTTTGCCTTCAATTTCAATTCTCTCGGGTTTTTCAAACGAAATGCTTGCTCTCGCAGGCAGGGTGATTGCTCCCTCCCCGGGAACAACGCCTGTTCCGGGCGCAGCTCCGGCTCCCGGCTCAACGCCTGCTCCCGGTTCAACTCCGGTCCCCGGTTCAATTCCTTCTGCAGGAGCAGTTCCGCCGTCAGACGCTTCTTCTCCGACTATCTCGGCAAGCCTGGCCTGCGGGTTTTTAAATCTTCTTGCCAGTAAAAACATCTCGCCAAACCATGCAAGGATGAGTATGAAAAGGATAAATTTGAAGGCATGCCTTCTGATGAACGGAAACAGAAGAAACGGTTCCCTGTATTTGGAAATGGGCTTCTTCGCAGGCGGAGCGGATACTTCTTTCTTCCGCGGCTCCGCCGCTTTTTTCCTGAATCCCGCCATGAATTTTTGCGCGGAATCAACGGATTTTGCCGCAGCGCCCCCGGCATCGGCATCTTCTATCCTGCGTGCCTCTCTGGCTAAGGATGTCAGGTGCGCCGCATCTTTTTTGTCTATTGGAACTGCCGGTATTATTACGGGCAGAACGGCAGTTTTCGGTTTTTCTGCCGCTGCCGCCGGCTTTGCGGCAGAGGGCTCTCTGAGCAAAGCCTTCCTTTCCCTCTGCTGTTGGTTAAGAAGCTTCCGCTCCCTGATAAATTCCAGCAGTTCTTCCTTTCTCTTATTGGGGGGAGGCTGTACTGCCGCCCGGGCAGGGCGAGCCTGGCGGCGTAAAACCGCGGACTCGGTTCTTTTCTTCATCAGCTCCGCTTTTTTAAGAGCCTTCTCTTCTTTGAGCCGCGCCGCCGATATTCTCTTTTCGGCAAGGGCCGCCTGCTTTTTCAAAATACGCTGATTGTGTTCAAGAACCTGTTTTTCCTTTCTGGCATGAAGCAGGGCGATTAAATCTTCTTTCTTACTGTTTGCGGGCGGGTTTGCAGGTTCAGAGGCAATGGGATTTTTCAGCCCGGAGGCCTTAACTTCTTCCGCTGCCTGTTTCTTTCGGGCGGCTATTTCCTCTCTCTTCTTAAGCGCCTCCAATTTCCTGCGGTTTTTTTCCTCTTCCCTTCGGTTCGCTTCTGCTTTCTTCAGAGCGATTCTCTCTTCTCTTTTTTTTCTCTTTTCATCCAGCCGCTCCTGCTTTTCTTCCCGTGCAGCGAGAGCGAACTCCTTTTTCAGGTCTTCTTTTGAAGAGGAAGCCTTCAAGAGCTTTTCTCTCCTTTTCTTCCTCCTGCTGCTGCCGTTCATGTATGTCCTGTCGATTTCCTTGGGTTTTTCCTCTCCTTTCAAATCGGGAACAAAATCTTTGTCGTCTTTCAAATGCATGCCGCCTTTGTCATTAGACACCACTTTTATTTTCCTGCTCTCAATAAACTTCAGCATTTGTTTTTTCCGCTCTTCTCTCGTCACATTAGTATTGGCTGAGCTTTTTCCGTTTTTCATCTTTATCCTTCTGTCCCCGTTCTCTTGATAATTACGGCATTTATGCCCATTGCGGCTCTGAAAAGTCCGCCTTCTTTCCTTACGGAAACGTTCTTAAGCAAAAAATATGACGAAGGATTTTCAATATACTTCAAAAATCTCATTATCTCGTTGCTTGTCCCCGCAACCCCCAGCTGTATGGGCAGAACATGGTAAAAAGCAACCTGCTGGGGAACCCCGGGCGTAATGCTCTCAACAGTAGTGACCCCCGAATCAATGACGAGGCCGATAAGGTCCTTCACTACCTCGAATTGCAAAGTCAATGTCGGAATCTGCTCCTGGGGTGAAAGCCCGGAAGTCGGAAACCCCAGAGATACTGGAAGCTGAACTTTCCTTTTATCGGCTCTCTTGTAAAGCCTGTCCTGGGAGAAATACAGGAATTCTTTGAATTCCACTGCCGGATATAACGTGAACTCCGGAACAATGGGGGTTGCGGTTGAAAAATTGTTCATCAGAAAATCAAATTTGCGCTCCATCTGAACCTTCTCCATCTTCAATGCCTCTATCAAACGCGGAGAAGGAGCCTCCTGCTTTTCTTTTTCATATTTCGTGACCTGTGCGTGCTTGGTCTTTATTTCTTCCTCAATCTCCCTTATATCCGCGCGCATGTTTTTATTAAGATAATAACCGCCGGCTATAATCCCGATAACGACTATCAGGGAAAGCAAAAGCGAATTTTTCTTTAAAATGCTTTTTATTTTTTTCATTGCAGTTCCAGCAGTAATGAAAACTGAAGTTTCTCGTTACCCTGGCTGACTTCGCAGGAATTTATGGTTACCGACTTCATAAAAGCCAGTTTGGACAGGTCGGTAACGTATGCCTTAAAATCGTTGAAAGCTGTTTTTATGTCGGTTATTATGATTTCGCCGTTCATCGTAAAAACCTTCTCTTCCTCAACCTTGATGCCGGAGGCCTGCTGCTGGCCTTCCGCAGGAGGCGGCTCGGCGCCGGGGGGAGGCATGTCGGGGGGCATCGGGCCTTCGGGGGGAGGCATGCCGGGGGGCATCGGACCTTCGGGAGGAGGCATGCCGGGAGCCTGCTCGCCTATCGGAGAAACAGGCGGCGCTTCTTGGCCCGGATAAAAAGAAATTATGTATATCCTGCTGCTCGGCAGGGTACTGCCGAGGGCAAGCACCCTTTTCAGCCAGACGTTTTTTTCGTCTATTACGCCCTGTATCGTACCCACCTGTCCTTCAAGCCCGCTTATCTCTCCGCGCAGTTTGTCCACATCCGGCTTGTACTTCTCATACTGCTGGAGAGAAAGTTCTATTTCGTTCAGCATTCCGTTCAGCATAGTCTTTTCCTGAGTTACAAAAAGCGCGGGCATCAGGGCAATTAGAGCCGCCATCGCCACGGACATGTAAATATACGGGCGGTTATGTTTGAACTCCCTCACCCTCTCTATCTCTTCCGGAAGTATGTCAAGGTTTACGAAAGTCTTTCCGATTTTTCTCAGCGCAATCCCGGTAAGAGCGGCAAATTCCAGCTCCTTTTTTTTGAGTTCGGCATACTCTTCGTCAAGCTCTATATTGGAAAAAGGCGTAAAATAGAAGGTGTTTATCCTGGCTTTTTCCTGCATGAACTCCTTGAAATTTTTCAGCATGGCGCTCTGCCCGCAAATATAAAGTTCTTCCACTTCCGGGCCCTTCTGGGTAAAACGCCAGTAGTCTATTGAATTCTGTATTTCAGTATGAAGGTTTTCGACGTTCGGGGTTACAACCGGAATCTCCATTCCTTTTGCAATCTTGTTTCCTTCGGCCTCCGCAAAAGAAACGGAATCCGCCTCGGATATGGCTCCCGTTAACGTATCCCCTGCCGTGGTCAGAGAGCGGATAAGAAGTTTTTCCTTATGATTGATAATCAGGTTTGCAGAGGTTGCGCCTATCTCCAAAATCGCCTGGCATTTCTCGTAGGAAAACTGCGATGAAAAAACAAACGAATTAAGAATTGCGAACATGTCGGTATCAAGAAAAAGCGGGTCTATGCCGAGACCGTGCAGGCGGGATAAAAAATCGCTGATAAGGTCCTTTTTTACGGCTCCGAGAAGAACATTGTAACTCTGGGGCGTCTCGCTCAATATCTGGTACTTCCACTCAACCATCTCAAGGGGAAAGGGTATCTGCTGCTGAACCTCGTATTTTAATATATCCCTGAGTTTTTTTATGGGCACCCTGGGAACAGCAAGCGTCCTGACGAGAACGCCTCTGCCGGGAAGTGAGGTATAAAATGTTTTTGAAGGCTGGCTCTTTATGAAATTCTTGCCTTCCGTTCTTATAAAATCGTCTCTTTCTTCCGGAGAGACGGGAACGGTCATTTCATCATAGTAGTTGATCCTGGCCTTATGCCCGGAACTTTCAATGTCGCACACCCTGATTTTAGTGCTTCCGATATCAACGGACAAAACCCTTCTGCCGCCTATTCTCATTTGCACCTCTCGTATCAAACCGCAAAATCAAAAGGTTTCAGGGGACGAGTTGCGGGGGACCGATTTGAACGGCCGACCTCCAGGTTATGGGCCTGGCGAGCTACCACTGCTCCACCCCGCAATAATACCCTTCTCCCTGAAAAAGCGATTAAGAACTAAAATTTTATAATATCGTATTTCTTTTGTCAAACTTTTTTTATAACTTCCCTGATTTTCCCTTCAAGCGCAATTATTCTCTTTTTGACCCTCTCCAGTTTATCCTTCTCCCTGCTTACCTTTTTTTCCATGTCTGTTATCTTCTCGTTCAACTCAACAATATACAGGACGAGGGCATCCATTCTGTCAAGAGAGGGATATTCCAGCGCAAGGGTTCTCAGCCGCTTTACAATCTCCCTGTTTATCCTGCTTATCTCGTCGGAATTAAGCCCCGACTGCACCCGGTATTTTTTGCCGAAAATATCAAGAATCTCCACTTCCGCCTCTCAGTTTTCCCTCCAGAACGGAACAAACGGCATTTATGATTTTTTCTGTAAATCCGGCAACCTCTTCGGACCCGAGCGTCCTTTCGGAAGACCTGAAAATCACCGAGAAACTTACGCTTATGCTTGAACCGGGAATGTTTTTTCCCCTGTAAAAATCAAAGCACTCTATCTTTTCGACGGGAAGCTCCAGCGACAGAATCAAATCCTCCACTTTTTTCCATATTAAGCTTTCAGGGAAAACGAAGGAAAAATCGCGGCGCGACGAAGGATATCTGGCCTGCTCCCTGAAAACACCGGCGAAAGAAATCTTTTCCCTGACTCCCTCCAGCCTTATCTCCCCTCCGCAAATATCCTCTTTCTGAAGTCCGTACCTGCCCTTGATGCCTTCCGAAACAATGAAAATATTTCCCGTTTCAACACCGCCGCAGCAAACGCCGAGGTTTTCCTCTTTTGAAAATATGCCGGGCTGTGAAGCGTAATCAATATCTTTAATGCCGCTTTTTTCAAGCAGTTTGTGTATTTTCCCCTTCAGCGAAAAAAAACCGCCCGAATTGACGGAAAGGAAAGAAAGCATCCATTCCTCGCCGTATGAGCTGTTCTCCTTGCGGTACACCCTGCCCAGTTCAAATATGTCAAGGTTCTTCACCTCGCGATTAACGTTGAACCCCGCCGCTTCCAGCATCTCGGGGATAAGGCTTGTGCGCAGGAAGCCCAGATTGGCTGAAAGCGGATTTTCTATTTCAGCGGGTACGGGGCCTCCCGGAAGAGCCGCATTTTCCTTTGAAGTTATTCCCATATTTACGACCTCTGTAAATCCGAGCCGCACCGCAATATCCTTTATCTTCTCCGCGGCTTCAACCTCGGCGGATGACGGCGTCGGCTTTATGGAGGCAACGGGCATTTCGGACGGGACTTCGGAATACTGCCTGTATTTCACAACTTCTTCAATTACATCTACGTCTTCCCTTATATCCTTTCTGTAAGGAGGAGGCTTAACTGCATATACGGAACCTCTCTTTTTCACATCAAAATTGAGTTTATTGAGGAGGTTTTTAATGAATGCGCCTTCTATTTCAAGCCCGGAAAGCCTGTCAACTTTTTTCCCGTCAAGTCTGATTTCCGGCGGCTGTTCATCCATTATCCCCTCTTCGGAAAGAGGGCCTGCTTCGCCCCCGCATATTTCACTCACAAGGAAAGCGGCCCTTGCCATGCCCTGTTTACAGCATCCGGCATCTATCCCTCTTTCAAACCTTGCGGACGCTTCGGTGGCAAGCCCGAGCTTCCTCCTGCCCCTGCGCACAACCACGGGATTGAAGACTGCGCTCTCTATCAGAATATTTTTCGTATGCGCCGCAACCTCGGAATTCTCCCCTCCCATAATACCGGCCAGCGCAACAGCCTTCTTTGAGTCGGCTATGACAAGAACCCCCGCGTCCAGTTCCCTTTTTTTGCCGTCAAGGGTTGTAAGAATCTCCCCTTTCCTTGCCCGCCTCACTTCTACAAATCCCTCAATTTTATCAAGGTCGAAAATATGCAGGGGCTGTCCCGTCTCTGCCATTGCGTAGTTCGATATGTCCACAACGCTGAAACTGCTGCGGTAGCCGAGTTTTTCCATGCTTTCTTTCAGCCATGCGGGATGCGCCGAAGGGTCTATCCCTTTTATAATGCGGCAGGAATAATAATAACAGTCGTTTTTATCTTCAATCTTAACGGGAAGCAAAGAAGAATTTTTTTCTTTAAATCCGCTCGCAGGCATTTTTAAGGAGTGCGTGGTAAAAGGCAGGACTTCCCTCGCAACACCGGTTAAGCTCAACAAATCGCCGCGATTCGCAGGAGTCTCCAGTTCAAATACCGCATCGCCGTCCGCTTTGCGGATTGCGGACGGGTTCAGTCCGAGCATCTCAAGATATCCTATCAGCTCGTCTTTCCCGACAGCCCCGCCAATATATTGCGCTATCAGTTTATGCGAATACCTCAATTGGAAAATCCTCCTTTTCCCCTTTACGAAAACTGCCCGATGAACCTTATGTCGTTCTGGTAAAAATATCTTATGTCGGTAATGCCGAATTTGATTATTGCAAGGCGTTCAATTCCCATGCCGAAAGCAAAACCGGTGAATTTTTCGGCATCGTATCCGACATTCCTGAAAACCTGCGGATGAACCATTCCGCAGCCGAGAACCTCTATATACCCGGTTTTATGGCAGGTTGAACAGCCTCCGCCTTTGCATATGTTGCACGACATGCTGACTTCCGCGCTCGGCTCCGTGAAAGGGAAAAAAGACGGAGTAAATTTCACCTTTACGCTGTCGCCGAACATCCTTGTTATAAAATGCGTAAGCACGCCCTTGAGGTGCGAAAAGTTTATGCCTTCGTCAACCATCAGCCCTTCCATCTGGTGGAAAACCGGGCTGTGCGTGGAATCTACATCGTCTTTCCTGAAGCACTTGCCCACGGCCACCACCCTGAAGGGAGGGGAAGTTTTTTCCATTATCCTGACCTGAACGGGGCTTGTATGGGTCCTCAGCAGAATCTTGTCTTTTTCGCTTACGTAAAACGTATCCCATACATCCTTGGAAGGGTGTTCGGCCGGTATGTTAAGCGCCTCAAAATTGTAATAATCCGTTTCTATTTCAGGGCCTGAAGCAATCCCGAATCCCATCTCGGCAAAGATTGCCGTCATCTCCCTGGTAACAATAGTAACGGGATGCAGCGCTCCGATTGAGGGAGATTTGCCCGGGAACGAAAGATTTGCGCTCCTTCTCTTTTCAGCCATGCCTTCTTTTCTTTCCCCGTAAATGCCCTCAAGTTTATTTTTCAAATCGTTAATCCGGGCGCCGGCGTCCTTCCTTTCTTCTGCGGAAAATTCCGAAAGCCTGGAAAAGAGGCCGTTTATCTCCCCTTTCCTGCCGAGATATTTTGTCTTCCAGTTCTCAAGACTTTCTGAATCCGCCGCCGTAACCGCTTCCTCAACGGCTCTCTTCAAAATAATTTCTATATCATCTTTTATCGGCTTACGCTCCATAAAGACAGTGCCTCCTTATGTAACCCAGAACTCTGTCGGGAACTAAATATTTTACAGTCTTTCCGTGTAAAAGACAATCTCTGATGTATGACGACGATATTTCCATGCACGGAGAATCTATAAACTCATATTTCAAAAACGGCATTTCCGGAATGCGCCTTTTTTTTCCCCGGGGAGCAACAAGGAAAACAGTTTTCCTGACAAGGCCTTTATATCTGTACCACGTTTTAAGCTCATAAAACGCATCTTCTCCGGTTATGAAAAATATTTCAGCCCCGGGATTTTGAGCCTGCACAAGTGAAACCGTATCATAGGTGTAAGACGGTTTTTTCCTTTTTATCTCCATATCCGAGGCCTCAAAATACCGGTTCCCCGAAACGGCAATCCTCACCATCTCGAAACGGTGCACCGGCGGGGCGAAAGCTTTCTTCTTGTGAGGCGGAATGCCGGCCGGCATGAAAATCACCTTCCCGAGAGCAAACTCCTCCCTCGCCTGTTCCGCAATGACAAGATGCCCTGCGTGAACGGGGTCAAACGTTCCCCCCATAATGCCAATCTTTTTACTGCCGTATCTGCCCATTTCCGTGGATTAAGTATTTATAGGTTGTAAGCTCTTCCAGCCCCATGGGGCCGCGCGCATGTATCTTGTCCGTGCTTATCCCTATCTCTGCTCCCAGCCCGAACTCGCCGCCGTCTGTAAACCTCGTGGACGCGTTGTGGAACAGGGCGGCGGCATCTACCTCTTTGAAAAACCCTGCGGCAGTCTCCTTGTTTTCCGTGATAACAGCCTCGGAATGCATCGTGCCGTAACGGTTGATGTGCTCTACGGCCGATTCTGCCGAGTCCACTATCCTGATTGAAACGATAAGGTCCAGATACTCGGAGCTCCAGTCTTCCTCCGACGCTTTTTTTATGCCGCGCAGGATTTCCATCGTTTTTCCGCATCCTCTCATTTCAACGCCCGCTTTCCTGAACATCTCCGCCATTTCAGGCAGGAATTTATGCGCTATGTCCTTATGCACAAGCAGTGTTTCCATGGCATTGCAGGTTGCAGGCCTCTGAACCTTTGCATTAAAAGCGACCTTCAAAGCCATGTTTAAATCGGCATCCCTGTCAACATAGGTATGGCATACGCCTTTATAATGCTTTATCACGGGTATCAGGCTGTTTTCCGCAACCATGCGTATGAGCGATTCCCCTCCCCTCGGGATTATTAAATCAATGGACCGGTGGAGCGACAGGAGATATTTTACGGACATCCTCCCTCCTTCGCTTACCAGGTTCAGCATATCTTCGGACAGGCCGGCCTCCCTTAAGCTGTCCCTCATTATCCCCGCAAGCGCGCGGTTTGTCTGTTTCGCTTCCTTTCCTCCCCTCAAAATTACGCCGTTTCCCGACTTCAGGCACAGGATGCCCGCCTCCACGGTAACGTCGGGCCTTGACTCATAAATAATGCCTATAACTCCTATGGGCGTCCTCACCTTTTCTATCCTAAGGCCGTTGGGCCGTGTCGTTTCCCATATCTTTTTGCCCACGGGGTCGGGAAGGCTTTTAACAACATCTATGCTTTTCAGCATCCTGTCTATTCTGCCGTTATTCAGGGTCAGCCTGTCGATGAATGCGGAGGAACAGCCGCCTTTGGCGGCGCCGGAGACATCTTTTTTATTTGCCTTTATTATTTTATCTTTATTCCCTGCGACATTGGCGCTCAACGCCGAAAGGAAAGCATCCTTTTGAGAGGAAGTGTAGTTCAAGGCATTAAGAGCCGCTTCCTTTGTCTTTTCCGCCTTACCGAGTATAATCTCTTTCCATCCCATTGTTCTATCCTCTGCTCTTTTTCCCGCACGGGACAAAGACCGTTCCCACGTCTTTTCCCTCAAAAGCATCTTTTATGCTCCATGTCTTCTTGCCGTTCAGTATGACGCAGGACGCTCCCCGTTCAGTCACATATTTAGCCGCGGCTATCTTGCTCTTCATCCCGCCTATCCCCTGTTTGGAAGGAACTCCGCTCTCTGCAATTCCCTGTACGGCGGAAAAATCGTCAACAAAGCCTATAACCTCGCACCTTCCCGTTTTCTTGGGGTCGCACACGCTCAATCCGTCTACGTCGGTAACAATTACAAGGATATCCGCCGAAACCAGTTCCGTGACAAAAGCGGCAAGGGTATCGTTGTCGCCGAGTTTTATTTCATCCACGGCAACGCTGTCATTTTCGTTTATCACGGGCACTACCTTGAATTTAAGGAGCGTTTCTACCGTCTCTCCGGCATTTCTTTTCCTTGAGGGGACGGTGAATGCATCCCTCGTAAGAAGAATCTGGCCGACGTTTATCCCCTCTTCCTTGAAGAGCCTCTCATAAACCCTCATAAGCCTGCTCTGCCCTATGCTTGCGGCCGCCTGAAGTTCATCAATCCGTCCGGGCCTTTTTTCCCAACCGAGGACGTGCATGCCTGCGACAATGGCGCCGGAAGTTACAATTATAACCTCGGCTTCTTTCTCTTTTTTCAGGCGGCATATCTGCTGAACCAGATGTTCAATAACGGACACGTCAAGCCGGTTGTTCGGAGAAGTCAGAACCTGCGTTCCTATTTTTACAACCGCTCTTTTTACGCCTTTAAATATTTTTTCTCTTTTCATCCAGTTCTTCCCTCATTTTTTTCATGCGGCCAAGTTTTTCGGCCAGCTCCCTGCACGAGCCGGAATTAACAATTTTCTTCATGCCGGCGAGCGCCTTTTCAAATTCCGAAATCCATGAAACCATATTCTCTCGGTTTGCCGTGAATATCTCAGCCCAAAGTTCCGGACTGCTCTTGCCGATTCTCGTGGTATCAAGAAATCCCGCCCCTACGCACTTCAGCAGAGTCTCCTTATCCTTCACCTTTCCCAGAAGCGAAACCAGCGTGTACACAATGAGGTGGGGCATGTGGCTTGTCAGAGCAAGCATTCTGTCATGCCGGCGGGGCGAGAGAAAAACGGGGATTGAACCGGCCGCTGACCAGAAATCCTTCACTGCCGCAACATTTTCCTTTCCGGTATATTTGGAGGGGGTTATTATCACAAACCTGTTCTCAAAAAGTCCTTCTTTCGCCGCATCTATTCCGCTTTTTTCCGAACCCGCCATGGGATGCGAGCCCACGAAATTTGCATCTTTGCCAAGTATCCTGCGGGCCTCCCTGACTATTTTCACTTTCACGCTGGCCGCATCCGTAACGAGCAGTTCAGGCCGGCTCTTTTTGACTCCGGCAAAATAATCCTTCACAACGTTCACGGGCGTCGTTATTATCAGGAAATCCAGCCCCTTTACGCCTTCTTCAAAGTCCGTAAAATATTCGTCTATAATCCCCCGCTCTTTCGCCTTTTTCAGGGTGGAAAGCCTTCTGCTGAACCCCGTAACGCGGCGCGCAATGCCTCTCTTCTTAATCTCAAGGGCGAGAGAGCCGCCTATAAGCCCGAGTCCAGCAACCCCTATATTCTCAAATCTGTCCATGATAGAAACTGTTCCGGCTACTTTTTAGAGGCGCTTTCAAAAAACTTCAGCAGTTCTATGGGCATGGGGAAAAGTATGGTTGAATTTTTCTCCGCCGCAATCTCGGAAGCCGTCTGCAGGAATCTCAGTTGAATGGCAATCGGTTCGGTGGCAAGCACCTTTGCCGCTTCCATCAGTTTTTCAGATGCCTGGTATTCGCCTTCGGCGTTGATTACCCGCGCCCGCCTGTCTCTTTCAACCTCCGCCTGCCTCGCCATGGAACGCTTCATTGTCTCGGGAAGTTCCACTTCCTTGATTTCCACAAGACTGATTTTTATGCCCCAGGGGTCGGTCTGTTCATCTATTATCTGTTGAAGTTTCTGGTTTACGGTGTCTCTCTCAGAAAGTATCTGGTCAAGCTCAAACTGCCCTGCAATTCCCCTTAACGTAGTCTGCGCAAGCTGCATAGTCGCCAGCTGGTAGTTCTCAACCGCAACGATGGCTTTTGAAGGATCCATAACCCTGAACCACACAACAGCGTTTATCTTGGCAGGTACGTTATCGCGCGTCATTACTTCCTGCGGAGTAACATCAAAAGTAACCGTTCTCAAACTTATCTTGGCCATCCTTTCAACCATGGGTATGATGAAAAAAAGCCCCGGGCCCCTTGCGCCCACCAGGCGTCCAAGCCTGAATATGACTCCCCGTTCATATTCGTTGACTATCTTTACGGCATTTGTAATCAATATAAAAGCAACAATCCCGACTATCAGAAGTCCGCTCATGATTCCCTCCTTTAAAAGCGTGAGATGACAGTTCCTGTCATTCCTGCACGTTTTTGGCAGGAATCTATTGCCTTTCTTCTTTTCTGGATCCCTGCTAAGTTTATCCCTGTACGTGTTAGACAGGGACAGGGATGACATAAGACGTCACATCTCACGCTTCACGTTTTTTTTGCGTTTTCCCTCTTAAAACTTAACATATTGCGGCAACCATGTCAATCATTCAAAGAGTATTGGAAATCTTCAATTAAGATGCAGGATTGCCACCATTGCGAATCACCGGGCGGTTTCTGAAGCGGGCGTTTGCTTGAGGCGCGGGCACTGTTCCTGTATGGATGAAATCAATCCGGTATCAGTCTTTTTTTGCCGAGAGATACTTCATGATGCTCTTGGCCGCCGTCCTTCCCATGCCCATGGCGCTTATGACCGTCGCGGCTCCGGTGGCGATATCCCCTCCGGCAAAAATTCCGGGGATATTGGTTTCGCAGGTCTCATCGTTGACTATAATATTGCCTTTTCTCCCCGTTGCAAGCTTTTTATAGGTTAACGGTATGAGGGGACTCGGATTCTGCCCTATTGCGACGATAACCGAATCTACGGGAAGAACTTCTTCGGTGCCTTCAACCGGAACAGGCCTGCATCGGCCGCTCTCATCGGGCTCTCCGAGTTTGTTGTGTATAACCTTTATTCCCTTTACATACCCGTTCTCATCGCCGATTACCTCAAGGGGCTGTACGAGAAACACGAATTTTATCCCTTCCTCAACGGCATGCTCAAACTCTTCCTTCCTCGCAGGCATCTCTTTTCCGGTTCTCCTGTAAAGCACCGTGACTTCCTTCGCTCCCAGCCTCAATGCTGAACGCGCCGAATCCATGGCGACATTCCCGCCGCCTATGACGGCAACCTTTTCACCCGTCGTCACCGGCGTGTCGTATTCCGGAAAAAGATACCCCTTCATGAGGTTGACTCTTGTCAGAAATTCGTTCGCAGAATATACGCGCAGAAGATTTTCCCCCGGCACTCCCATGAATGAGGGCAGTCCTGCGCCCGAGCCTATAAACACGGCTTTGTATCCCATTTCAAAAACGTCGTCTATGGTAACGGTCCTGCCGACAATGACGTCCGTTTTTATTTCCGCCCCGAGCTTCTCAAGAAGTTCTATCTCGCCGTTCACTGTTTTCTTGGGAAGGCGAAATTCGGGTATGCCGTATATTAACACGCCTCCGGGCGCATGAAGCGCTTCAAAAACCGTAACTTTTACCCCGCACTTCGCAAGCTCGGCAGCGCAGGTAAGCCCCGCGGGGCCGGAACCGACTACCGCAACTTTCTGCCCGGCCGCAGCGCCGGCCGACGCCACTGGACAAGACATGCTTTTTCCGCCTCTGTCCGCAACAAACCTTTCAAGCTTGCCTATCGCAACAGGCGCTCCCTTTTTTCCGAGAACGCATAATATCTCGCACTGCGTCTCCTGGGGACAGACTCTTCCGCATACCGCGGGAAGAAGGTTTGTTTTGTAAATAACGTCAAGCGCCTCTTCAAACTTTTTCTCTTTTATTTTTTTTATAAACCCCGGTATGTCAATCTCAACAGGGCATCCTTTCACGCAGGGCGGTTTTTTGCATTGAAGGCATCTCCCGGCCTCGGCTACGGCCTGTTTTTCCGTATATCCGTGCGCAACCTCGTTGAAATTTTTTATTCTCTCTTCCGCCGGCTGTTTGCTGTCTTTAACCCTGTCCATTTATTCCTTTTGTTAAGAAACCGTGCGATTAATTGCACCGCTGCAGGCAGGCCTTTATGCCGTGAAAATTTTCTTCCGGGCGACGATAATGTGTTTCTTCCAGTTCCTGTCATCCTGTTCCGGATAATCTTTCCTGAAATGCGTTCCCCTGCTTTCCTTCCTCATATAAGCCGCTTTGACAATCAGCGTAGATACGATAAGCATGTTAAGCGTTTCAAAACCCGTCCTGTCAGAAAATTCTTTAAGGAATGCGTATTTCGTCCAGTCAAGAAGCTTGTCCGTCGTATTCTGCAGAACGGCCCCTTCCCTCTCAATACCCGCATTTCTCCACATCAGGCTTCTTACGGACCGTTTAAGATCCTCCCTGTCAATGAGTATTTCGGTTTTCTGGGGAAAGACGTACTTCTTTTTGATTGCCGTCAGCCTGCATCCGCTCATTTCAAGCGCCTTTCTGCCCGTTCTCTCCCCGAAAACGAGGCCTTCAAGCAGGGAATTGCTCGCCAAACGGTTCGCTCCGTGAACGCCGGTACAGGCGGCTTCTCCGCAGGCATAGAGGTTTTCCAAGCGGGTTTTCCCCCATAAATCCGTTTTGATTCCGCCCATGAAATAATGCGCCGCAGGCCTGACTGGAACAAGGTCCTTCTTGAGATTGATGCCGTAATCCCTGCAGAAGTTATATATGGTAGGAAAACGTTTCTTCAGGTCGAATTTCATGCCTTTCATGTCAAGGTAGACGCAGTTTGAACCCGTCTGTTTCATCTGGTCTATAATCGCCCGCGTTACAATATCCCTCGGGGCAAGCTCCCCTGAAGGGTGGTATCCGGACATGAACCTTTCTCCCCTTGAGTTTCTCAAAATGCCTCCCTCGCCCCTTACGCTTTCGGAAATAAGGAACCGCGGGGCTCCCGCCTGATAGAAAGTAGTGGGGTGAAACTGGAAGAATTCAAGGTCGGCAAGCTCCGCCCCGCAGCGGTAGGCGGCGGCTATGCCGTCGCCAGTTATTGCGGCGGGGTTGGTGGTTTCCTGAAAAATATTTCCCGCTCCTCCCGTTGCAATGATAAAAGCTTTTGCCCTTATGACCAAAAACTTTTTTTTGTTTTCGTCATAAACAAGCGCTCCGGCTATTTTGTTCCCGCGGGAGATAAGGTCAATGAGAAAATAAGAATGAACAATCTTAATGTTTTTTTGGGATGACGCTTTCTTATATAAAAATTTAGCTATTCCCATGCCGGTTGAATCCCCTTCTATATGGAGAATTCTTCTGCATGCATGCCCGCCTTCCCTCGTAAAATGGTATCCGGCTTTGTTCCTGTCAAAAACAAGGCCGGAGGAAATAAGCTCCCTGATTCTGTCAACGCCTTCCCTGACAAGGACGTCTACGGATTCCGGGTCGGCAATGCCGCAGCCGGTCTTCAGGGTATCTTCCCTGTGCTTCTCAACAGAATCTTTACCGGAGATTGCGGAAGCAATCCCGCCCTGCGCATTGAAGGTGCATGTTTCGGAAAGTCCGTTTTTATAAAGAACTGCGGTTCTGAATTTTTTTAATTTCATGGCCGCCGTCAATCCGGCAATTCCGCCCCCCACGACAAGGAAATCAATATCTTCCGAGGTCAGTTTTTCCGTATCAAAAGAAATAAGAAATTCCGGTATCATTTTTTCCTTTTTTAGAACTGTTTTTCAGGAGGATTTGCGGGAATTTTTTATCTTTTCACGCCATACCTTCTTTTCTTCGTCGGTAGCATAATCTATTATAAGCTTCCCGTTAAGATGGTCCATCTCATGCTGAAAACATCTCGCGAGCAGGCCTTCCGCCTCAATTATAAACTCCTTGCCCTTTTCGTCATATGCCTTCAGTACTGCCTTCCTCGCCCTCTGTATTGAAAAATACGCCTCGGGAAAGCTCAAACAGCCTTCAAGGTCAATCTCCTCGCCTTCCGCATCCGCAAGGACGGGATTTATTGCAGTAATAATGCCGCTCCTTTCTTCATTCAGCGCCAGGAATATCCTTTTGGGTGCGCCTATCTGCGGCGCGGCAAGACCCAAGCCGTTTTTCCGCGTCATGGTGGAAAGCATGTTTTTAATGAGCTTTCTCACTTCGGCATCCATATTCCTGATTTCTTCCGCCTTCTTCCTCAGCACGTCTTCCCCGTATACCCTTATTCTGCCCATTTTTTCAGGTTGTCTGGATTTTTGTTCCCAGATACTTCTCAACGGTCTTGATTGCACAGTATTTTCCGCACATGGTGCATACGTCTTTTTCCGCAGATTTATGTTTCTTATACAGGCTGTCAAACCTTGCGGGATTTATGGACAGCTTCCTCTCCTCCTGCCAGTCCCTCTTAGTGCGCGCAATATCCATCTTGTAATCCCAGTCAGCGGCCCCTTTCAAACCCTTGCCTATATCGGCGGCGTGCGCCGCTATCTTTGCCGCAATCACGCCTTCAATGACATCTTCAACGCCCGGGAGGGAAAGATGCTCGCTGGGCGTAACGTAACAGATATAATCCGCACCGTGCCATCCTGCAACCGCCGCCCCGATTGCGGACGTTATGTGGTCGTATCCGGGTGCTACGTCCGTCACCAGGGGGCCGAGCACGTAAAACGGGGCGCCCATGCATATCCTTTTCTGGAGCAGGACGTTTGCGGGAATCTGGTTGATGGGTATGTGTCCGGGGCCCTCTATGATAACCTGTACGCCGCTCTCCCAAGCCGTGCGAGTCAGTTCCCCGAGAGTCAGAAGCTCGTCAATCTGCGAACTGTCGGTGGAATCAGTAAGCCCTCCGGGCCTCATGCCGTCTCCGAGGCTCAATATAAGGTCGTGTTTTTTAGCTATTTCCAGCACCCTGTCAAAGTTTTCATAAAGAGGGTTTTCTTTTCCCCTTGCAATCATCCAGCTAATCAGAAAAGCTCCTCCCCTGCTTACAACCATCGTTTTCCGCGGATTTTTCTTCAGCCTCTCAAGTGTGCCGAGCGTAATGCCGCAGTGAAGAGTGGCGAATGAAACCCCGTCTTCCGCATGCCTCTCAATAACTTCAAAAAGCTTGTCCGGCTCCATCTTTGTCAGCGCGCCTTTTTCCTCTATGGACTCAATCGCCGCCTGGTATATGGGAACGGTCCCGACGGGAACGGGGCTTCTATGAACGATTGCCTTTCTTATCTTGTCAATGTCTCCGCCGGTACTCAAGTCCATAATCGTATCGGCGCCGAACCTGCAGGCCGCTTTCATTTTCTCAATCTCCGACCCCGTATCCGCGATATCCGGAGAAGTCCCTATGTTGGCGTTGATTTTCGTCCTCAGCCCCTCGCCTATGCCGAGATACGCATTTTTGTGCTTTAAAATCACGTCCCGGCCTTCGGCAACCCTTTCCGCAAGCTGTGCCGGGTCAACCTTCTCCCTTCCCGCCACATATTTTACGCCCCTGCTGACAATTCCTTTTACGGCCGATTGTTTTTCCAGCATATGATTCACCCCGATACGTTTATTTTCTTATTATTCAAGCACCGCTCCGGTATTCGCGGACTTTACCATCCTCGCATACCTTGAAAGAACGCCTTCAAGTTTCTTCTGCGGCATCTTATACTCTTTTTCCCTTTTTTCAATCTCCGACTTATCAACCTTCAGGTCAAGTCTCCTGTTCTTTATGTCTATCTCTATGATGTCGCCGTCCTTAACAAGCCCTATCGGCCCTCCGTCGGCCGCCTCCGGGCTTACATGCCCTATGCACGGGCCTCTTGTGCCTCCGGAGAACCTGCCGTCGGTCAGAAGGGCAACCTTCTCCTCCAGTCTCTTCCCTGCAATAGCGGAAGTAATTGAAAGCCCTTCCCTCATGCCGGGACCGCCTTTCGGACCCTCGTACCTTATCACTATCACGCCTTTCTTTATTCTGTCGTTGATAACCGCTTCCATAGCCGGCTCTTCGGAATCAAAAACTATGGCTTCCCCCGAAAACTTCATCATGGAAGGCGAAACGGCAGACTGTTTCACAACCGCACCGTCGGGAGCCAGCGAACCGCGCAGAATTGCGATACCGCCCTCCTCGGAATAGGGAGATTCGGCGCTTTTTATTATATCACTGTTCCAGATGCGCGCGCCGTCAATAATTTCTTTTACCTTCTTCCCGCTTACGGTAGCAAGGTCTGTTTTCAACAGCCCTTTGCCTGCCAGTTCTTTCATCACGCCGGGAATTCCTCCTGCCGCATCAAGGTCCTGTATATGCTGATTTGACGCAGGAGATATCTTGCAGATATTCGGCGTAGAACGGCTGATAGAGTCAAACAGGTCAAGGTCAATTTTTATCCCCGCCTCGCGCGCTATCGCCGGCAGGTGCAATACGGTATTTGTCGACGCCCCTATCGCCATGTCAACGGTTATGGCGTTTTTAAACGCATCTAAAGTTGCTATCCCTCTCGGTTTGATATCCTGCTTTACAAGCTCCATAACCCGCATCCCGGCCTTTTTTGCAAGCCTTATCCTCTTTGCCGTAACAGCCGGTATTGTGCCGTTCCCGGGCAGTGCGAGCCCGAGCGCTTCGCTGAGGCAGTTCATTGAGTTTGCGGTAAACATGCCGGAACAACTGCCTGCCCCCGGACATCCTTCGTCTTCAAGAACTTTAAGCGCCTCTTTATCCATATCTCCCTTGCCCGCGCGCCCGACTCCTTCAAAAACGGATATAAGGTCTATCGGCTCTCCGTTGGGGAGATGCCCGCACAGCATGGGCCCTCCGCTTATGATTAAACCGGGGATGTTGACGCGGAGAAGCGCCATCAGCATTCCGGGTATAATCTTATCGCAATTGGTAACCATCACGACTCCGTCAAACTGGTGCGCCTCCAGCATAATCTCCACGGAATCAGCGATAGTCTCCCTTGATACAAGGCTGTAATTCATGCCCCTGTGGCCCATCGCTATTCCGTCGCAGACTCCTATCGTTCCGAACTCTATCGGAGTGCCGCCCGCCATCCTTATCCCTGCTTTCACGGCTGAACTTATATTATTGAGATGTATGTGGCCGGGGACTATCTCATTGGCCGAATTTGCCACGGCAATAAGCGGCCGCGCAATCTCTTCGTCAGTCAATCCGAGAGCTTTCAAAAGAGACCTGTGCCCTGCTCTTTCAACGCCCTTCTTTATATTATCGCTTCTCATGTCTCCCCCCTCCTATATCGCCATCCTGTTTATTATGTCAAGATGCCCGTACGGCATTAATTTTGAACAGGAAACAACCCTTTTCAAAGGCACGCGTACAATCTCACTGCCCCTTATCCCCACCATAAACGGGTATTTTCCTTCCATCAGTGTCTCAACGGCCGCTTTGCCGAACTGCGCGGCAAGCACCCTTGTCAGATATGTCGGGCTTCCTCCCCGCTGGATGTAGCCGAGGACAGAATAGCGTATCTGCTTTTCCGGAAATTCCTTCTGGAGAAAAGCGGTAAGCTCCTCCGCCTTTCCGGCGCCTTCCGCAAGGATGATGATTGAACTCGCCTTGCCTTTCATTTCCTGCTCTTTGAGAAGGCGGACTACCTTTTCGCCTTCCATCTTTATCTCGGGGACAATCACTATCTCGGCTCCGCAGGCAACCGCAACCTCTATGGCAAGATTGCCCTTCTCCCTGCCCATCACCTCAACCACGAAGGTCCGCTCATGGCTGGTGGCTGTATCCCTTATGTTGTCTACGGCGGAGACCGCGGTGTTGACCGCCGTATCAAACCCGACGGTAAAATCGGTCCCGTAAATATCGTTGTCTATGGAAGCGGGTATGAGCGCCGCGGGAAAATCAAAATCAGAGGAGAGCGCGTAGGCCCCCCTCGCCGACCCGTCGCCGCCTATGACGACGAGCCCCTCCACGCCTTCTTCAGCAAGGTTCCGGCGGCACTTTTCCCTCACGTCTTTTTCCTTGAACTGCGGAAACCTTTTAGTTTTCAGAAACGTGCCGGACTTGTTTATAATGCCGCTTACGCTCCTTGAGTCAAGTTTCAGGAATGCCTTTTCATACAGCCCGCCGTAACCCCTTTCAATACCGGCCACCTCCAGTCCGTATGAAAGTGCCGTTCTCACAGCCGCCCTTATCGCGGCATTCATCCCCGGCGCATCTCCGCCCGCCGTAAGCACCCCTAATTTTTTCATCTTCAGTTTTTCCCGTACACAGTACTAAACAGGGATTAGGATTCAGGGAAACACTTTACAAATCCCCTCTTAATCCCCCCTTTGCAAAGGGGGGTATGGGGGGATTTCCCCAAAGCTCCGGGCCAATAGTCACTGGAACCGGTATTTACGCTTTCCCGTTGCTGTTGAGAAGCTCGCACTTGGCGATGTACATCTTCTTCAGCTCTTCCCTCGCAGGACCGAGATATTTTCTCGGGTCGAATTCCTTCGGATTCTCAGCCATGTATTTTCTTATCATGGCGGTCATCACAAGCCGCCCGTCGGAATCTATATTTACCTTGCAAACATTGGTTTTCACCGCTTTTCTTATCTGGTCCTCGGGAACGCCGGATGCGTTCTCCATCTTCCCTCCGTACCGGTTTATGATATCTATGTACTTCACCAGGACAGACGAAGCGCCGTGAAGCACAATGGGAAATTTCGGGAGCCGCCTTTCGCATTCCTCCAGAATGTCAAACCTCAAGGGGGGGACGGACTCGCCGGGCTTCACCTTGAATTTATATGCTCCGTGGGAAGTCCCTATTGAAATGGCAAGGCTGTCAACACCCGTACGCGTGACAAAATCCTGTACGTCCTCCGGCCTCGTGTAATGGGTTACCTCGGAAGACACGTGTTCCTCTATGCCTGCGAGAACTCCAAGCTCGCCCTCAACCGTAACGTCTTTTGCATGGGCGTACTCCACCACCTTTTTCGTCAGTTCCACATTGCCTTCGTAAGGAAGGGAGGAGCCGTCTATCATAACTGTGGAAAATCCGTAATCAATACAGCTTTTGCAGAGCTCAAAAGAATCTCCGTGGTCAAGGTTCAGCGCTATGGGTATCTTGCTCCCCAGCTCTCTCGCCATTGCAACGGCGCCCGGAACCATATATCTTAAAAGCGTCTGGTTGGCATACTGCCTCGCCCCTTTTGATATCTGCAGTATTACGGGAGAACTGCACTCAACGCAGGCGGTTATAATCGCCTGTAACTGCTCCATGTTATTGAAATTATACGCAGGTACGGCATAACCCCCCGTTACCGCCTTTGCAAACAATTCGTTCGTATTAACCAGCCCCAAATCCTTATAACTCACAGCCATTTTACCCCCTCCTTTATCCGGAACCCCCCGGTGTGAAATTCTTCAAGCGGGGAGTCATGATATGCATTTTTATTTCAAAAAGGATTGAAGTTCCATTATAGAAGTTTTAAACCTCTCTGTCAACTCTTCCTAAGATTGGACATTCCCGGCGGGTCAGCCCAGGCTTTCCTTGAATTGCTTGAGGCGGATTTTCAGGTTTTTATCGCCGAGAGCAAGTATCTGAGCCGAGAGAATTGCGGCGTTTTTAACCCCCGCCTTGCCTATCGCCATGGTAGCAACGGGCACGCCGGAAGGCATCTGGACTATCGCCAGCAGGGCGTCTATGCCCTTTATGTCGCTTGTGGGCAGAGGCACGCCGATAACGGGCAGGGACGTCTTTGCGGCTATGACTCCGGGAAGATGCGCGGCCATCCCGGCACAGGCAATTATTACGCCGAAGCCGTTTTCCTCTGCGTTTTTTGAAAACTCCATCACCTTGTCAAGCGTCCTGTGCGCCGACATCACGAACACCTCGTAAGGAATCTCAAATTTTTCAAGAAGCTCCTTCGCCCCTTCAACATAATCCATGTCGCTCTTACTGCCGAGAAGTACCGCTACCTTTTTTTCCATATCTCTTTTATCCTCCCCGCCGCCTGTTTTATTCTCTCTTCGCCTATTGTGAAGGAAAACCGCAGATATCCTTCCCCCGAAGGTCCGAAGCCTACGCCCGGCGTCGCCACTATGCCGCCTTTTTCAAGAAAATAGTTTGCGCACTCTATTGAACTTCCCTGAACCTTCACCCAGAAATAGAAGGTGCCTTTCGGAGCGGAGACCTCAAAGCCCGCATCCCTCAGCCCGCGGGCGAGGGCATCGCGCCTTCCCCTGTATATCTTTCGCAGGTTTTCAACGGTCTCCTGACCTCCTTCAAGCGCTTCTATCCCCGCAAACTGTATAGCTTCAAACGTGCCGGAATCAATGTTTTCTTTTATCTTTGCGAGAGCGGCGATGAGTTCTTTGTTGCCGCACGCCCACCCCACCCTCCAGCCGGTCATGTTATACGTTTTGGAGAGCGAATTGAATTCTATGCCGACCTCTTTTGCTCCCGGGAGAGACAGAAAACTAACCGGCTTTTCCTCAAAATATATCTCGCTGTATGCGGCATCGTATACAAGTATTATGCCGTTCTTCTTGCAGAATTTTATCGCGTCAAGAAGGGAATCCTTTGTCGCAAACGCTGCCGTCGGATTGTTGGGATAATTGAGAAAAAGTATCTTCGCCTTTTGAAGAACGTCCGCAGGTATCCTGCCCAGTTCGGGGAAGAAAATGTTATCAGCCGTCAGCGGCATGAAAAACGGCACCCCTTCCGCAAGCACAGTCCCTATGTGATAAACGGGATAGCACGGCTCCGGAACAAGCGAAACGTCCCCCGCATTCAGGAATGCCCACGGGAAATGCGCAATGCCTTCCTTTGAACCTATAAGCACCGCAATTTCCTCGTCGGGATTTAAAACGGCGTCATAATTTTTTTTGTAAAAGCCGGCTATGGCTTTTCTGAATTTCGGGGTTCCTTTTCCCAGCGGATACCTGTGAAAAGCGGAATTATCAACGCCTTTCTTCATTGCCTCTATTATGTTGGCGGGAGTGGGAAGGTCGGGGTCGCCTATTCCGAAATCTATTATGTCAACGCCATCGGCAATCAGCTTTTTCTTTTTCCTGTCTATCTCCGCAAAAAGATAGGGCGGAAGTTTTTTCAGTCTCGCACTTGCCTCAAACATTCAATTTCTCCTTAGTGCGATGAATCGCACCGCTACAAAAGACAGAGATCCTGAATCAAGTTCAGGATGACAAAAAAGCGGCATAACCGTTACAGATTAGCCAGCTCCTTGATTAAATCTTCCATGTTGTACAGCCCGGCGGGCTTATTCCTTATAAACTTTGCGGCTTTCAACGCCCCGAGGGCAAATGACGCCCTGTTATAACACCTGTGGGAAAGCTCAACTACCTCGCCTTCCCCGCCGAAATAAACGTAATGCTCCCCCACAACGTCTCCCATGCGCAGGGAGTGCATCCCTATCTCTCCGGAAGCCCTTGCGCCCGTTATTCCTTCCCTTCCGTACCTGACAACCTTGCCCGGATCCCTGCCTGAAGCGGCGCATATTATATCCGCTATCTTCTTCGCCGTGCCGCTGGGCGCATCCTTCTTGAAGCGGTGGTGAATCTCGGATATCTCAACTTCGTATTCCTTTAAAAGGACTGCCGCAGATTTCACTATTTCAAAAAAGAGGTTTACGCCCATGCTCATATTGGGGGCGTAAAAAACGGGTATGGTTCCGGCGGCTTTTTTTATCAGGAAATACTGCTCGGGATTCAGACCTGTCGTGCCCGTCACGAAAGGAGCCTTTTTGCTCAAGCATATATCCAGGTATTTCACAGCCGCTTCAGGCGCTGAAAAGTCCATGACAACCTCCGTGCCCGTTATAACGGCGTCGGCGTTGTCGGTGATTTCAACTCCGGCGGGAGATTTTTTCCCTGCAAGAGGGTGTCCGGCGATCTCAATGCCTGCCTTTATGTCAAAACCTCCGTCCCTTAAGGCCAGTTCCGTTATGAGAGAACCCATCCTTCCTGCGGCTCCGCAAACTACTACAACTGTTTTTTGTAGAGCAGCCATCTTTTTCCCCTCCCAAATTCCCTTTGAATTCCCCCTTTGACACCTGTCCGCCAAAGCCTTGGTGGCGGAAAGTGGGAAACAGGGAGATTTTCCACTAATTTCTCCCTGCATGTTTAAGAAAACGTCTATTCTTTTTCCCTCCGGATTCTTGCGCCGAGGGATGTAAGTTTCTCTTCAAATTTTTCATAGCCCCTGTCCAGGTGGTATATCCTGGATACTTCCGTCTCCCCTTCCGCCGCAAGGCCTGCAAGAACTATGGCCGCACTCGCCCTCAAATCGGAAGCCATCGTTTTCGCGCCTTTCAGCTTATCAACTCCCCTGATTATCGCCTTTGCGCCGTCAAGTGTTATATTGGCGCCGAGCCTGTTTAACTCGCCGACGTGTATAAACCTCTCGGGAAAAACTTTTTCGGTAATGGTGCTTATTCCGTCCGAAAGCGTCAGAAACGCCATCATCTGCGCCTGCAGGTCCGTCGGAAAACCCGGGTACGGGAGCGTTATTACGTCAACCGACTTCCATTTTTTTAACTTCCTGGTAGTCAATGCGTCCTTCCCCGTCTTAAACGAAACGCCTGCCTCCTCCATCTTGTCAAGGAAAGAAAACAGGTGTGAAGGAACAACGTTTTCAACCGTAATGGAACTGCCTGTTGCATAACCTGCAAGCATATAAGTGCCCGCCTCTATCCTGTCCGGTATTATTGAATATTCCACGCCTTTCAGTCTTTTGACGCCTTCTATCCGTATGCGGTGGGAGCCTTCCCCGTATATCTTTGCCCCCGTTTTCTTAAGCATCATCGCAAGGTCCACAATCTCCGGCTCGCAGGATGCAAATTCAATAATTGTCTCGCCTTCCGCAAGCGCGGCCGCAGTCATGATGTTCGCCGTCGCAAGGACGCTTGAACCGAAATTGCCGCCGAGAAAGATGGTGTTTCCCTTCAGTTTTTTCGCCCTGCCGACTATGTACCCTTCTTCATTTATGATATTCACGCCGAGCTTTTTCAGCCCCTTTATGTGGAGGTCTATGGGCCTGGACCCTATGACACAGCCCCCGGGCATTGAAATGCGGGCCTTGCCGTATTTTGCAAGCAAAGGGCCGAGCAGGCACACCGAGCCCCTCATGGTGCTTACGAATTCATACGGGGCGGTATATTTGCATACGCCCGACGGGTCTATCTCAACGGTATTCTTCTCAAATTTCACGGATGCCCCAAGATATTCAAGAATCTTTATCAGCGTTCTGATATCCCTGACGTCGGGGATGTTGTGGAGGACCGTTTTTCCCCCGCATATAAGGCTTGCGGACATGACGGGCAGAGCCGCATTTTTGGCCCCGGAAATTTTTACCCTGCCCGATAGTTTTTTACCGCCTTCTATAATGAATTTTTCCATCTACCCTCTCGTGCGATGAATCGCACCGCTACATTTGTGCAATAAATTGCACCGCTGCAATTATGCTTGAAATTGTAACATTTAAGAGAATTACGTCAATTTTCCCGCCGCTTCATCCCGTTTTCCGGAATACGGCTACCCTCTCTATTCCCGCGAGGTCTCTTTCAATGCCTGTGAGTTTCATGCCGCATTTAAAACTTCTTATGAAAT
This sequence comes from Candidatus Omnitrophota bacterium, assembly GCA_016928555.1. Taxonomy (GTDB): domain Bacteria; phylum Ratteibacteria; class UBA8468; order B48-G9; family JAFGKM01; genus JAFGKM01. The sequence goes on from JAFGKM010000072.1 coordinate 37,915, forward strand.
CCGCCTGGTTATATCCGATTTCCATGAGCAAAAATCCTTTCTCATGCAAAAACACGTCCGCCCGCCCCAGAATCTTCCTTATAACGGAAGTCCCGTCTCTGCCACCCGAAAGGGCCGTCAACGGCTCTCTTTTAACATCTTCGTCAAGGCCGGCTATGTCGGCGAGAGGGATATACGGAGGATTGCTGACTATCATGTGAAATCTGCTTTTCCCGGGAGGGAAAATGTCCGATTTATAAAATTTTATTTTGCTTTTCACCTTATGGCGCAGGGCATTGCAGTGTGATACTTTCAGCGCTTTCAACGAAATATCGGTTGCCGCAATTGAGCAATTCTTAATCTCCTTTGCAAGCGATACCGCTATATTCCCGCAGCCGGAGCCTATGTCAAGGATGCGCGCGCGGACGGGTAAAAAATATTCCTTGTAAACAGATACGGCTTTTTCAACGAGAATCTCCGTTTCCGGCCTGGGTATAAGCACTCCCTTTTCCACGGAAAAAACATATTTGTAGAAATCAACCTTTCCGGTTATATACTGCAGAGGAGTATGCGAAGCCCTTTTGCCGAGCAGTTTTGAATATGCGGGAAGGATTCCCCGAGTGATGCGTTCATCATCCGCGTATATCCGGTGTACGGGCTTTTTAAGGAGGTGCGAGAGAAGAATTTCCGCATTTCTCCGCGGCTCTTCAACCCCGTTTTCTTTAAGAAACCTGCTGCCCGCCTTTAGTATTTCCGTTGAATAACGCCTGTTATTTGGCAGGAATTTTTGCAATTGAAAGCGCACTTGAAGCCGCCCCTCTTATTTCCGGATGAACATCCTCCTCGCTTAAAAATTCAATCAGCTCCCGCAGACGGTTGTCAGGATTCTGAATTAGGTATTCTCCGGCTATTCCTATAATCCCCTTGCGCAGATTTATTTCTTCGGACTGCATCGTCTGGGGATAATCCTGCCCGAGTCGTTCAATGAGAGTTTGTATACCGCTGAAGTCGCCGAGCCTTGCAAGGGTCAAAAGGTAATACAACCTTTCGTTTTCCACCCCGTATTCTTCCCATCCTTTGTTAACCGCGGAAAGCCCCGTTTTATCGCGTATCTCGCCTATCGCTCTTATCAGCTTAAGGGCAAATATCACTTCGTTTTTATCTTCGTCCGTTTCCTGATATACAGCCTGTTCATATACGGGATACCCTTCCATTCCTGGCCCCTGGCCCCATCCGGGCGGAGCCCCGGGAGGTCCTCCGAACTCCGGCGCGCGCACAGGTTCTGCCGCACTTCCGGGCATGGCTATATCAGTCCTTCTCTGTTCATGGGATGCCAAAAGCATTTCATACCGCCCCTTCTGCTGTAACAGCTCGGCAAGCTGAAGCTCCGCCTTTATCATCTCTTCTCTTTTGCTTTTCAGGGTGTCGTCTATCTTGCGCATATCCTCTCGCAGTTTCTTTATCTCCTGGACATTCAGTCCGGAAGGTTCCCCAGGCATAGAAGGAGGCGTCGCTCCTGGAGGCAGCATATCCATGGGCATACCGCTGAAATCCAGTTTACTCTGCAGCTCAAACCTCTTTTGTTCCTGCTCGGATATCTCCATATTCAGCTTAATTTTCTGAGCTTCCAGATTTTCCGCCTTCGTTGTTATCTCCTGAATATTCTTTTTCGCTTCTTCCCTGGCGGCCTTCCTGTCCTCCACCATGCCGTCCAGCACGGTCTTTAACACTGAAGAGACTTCCTGCGTCCTTGCAGAACTGATGCTGTCAAGAGCGTTAATCCTCATTTCGTACCGCTCATTCTTATCCTTTACTATCCCCAGCAAAGTAACTACGCCCTCCGGCATTGCAGTCTTTCCCAGAGCCGTCATCATGTTTTTTCTGACTAACGCGTCCTTATCATTCATTACAAGCCCGGTTATGTCCTCCGCCACCTTCGAAAGGTCGGCCGTGTCATATCCCAGCATCTTCGCGGATGCGTCTTGTCTAAAGGTTACCGTACCGTATTTAACGCGCTTAATAAGCTGTTCCACCGGAATTTTTTCCTCTTCTTCCGCTATCTGCCCTTCCATTCCCGGCATCATCCCCTCAAACCCGGGAGGCATAAGGCCTTCTTCCGGGGGAATCTCTTCAATTTTCCCCTCTTCCTTCCTCTTGCGCTCTTCTTCTTCAAGGCGCGCCCATTTCTCCGTCATCTCCTTACTGCCGAGGGAAGCACGGATTTCATCGCGCAGTTTCGCCGCCTGCCTGCCCTTTATGGAAGAAGGCGCAATTTCTATTGTTTTTGTAAGTTCTTCCATCGCCTGTTCGGTCTTGTTTGTTGCTATGTAAAGCTGGGCGAGAGCATAATGATAATCGGGATTGGAATCTTCAAGTTCAACCGCTTTTTTATAATTATCAAGGGCTTCATCCCTTTTGCCTATTATGTAATAGGCTTCGCCGAGATAATAGTATGCGATTGAAGATGAGGGCTGTGCATCCCTGGCGCTTTCAAAAGATTTAATCGCCTCTTCAGCCATGCCCTGTTTAAGAAAAAACAGTCCTTTATTTACGACGTCGGCGTAATCGGCGGCAAAAAGAGAAGACGCCGCAAACAAAATCACGATAATAAACAGTTTGTTTTTCATTGTAGCCGCCTCCTTAAGGTTTCTATGAATTCTCCCATGTCCCCTTCCATAATTCTATCAAGATTATACAAAGTCAATTCAATCCTGTGGTCGGTAACCCTGTTCTGGGGAAAATTGTATGTCCTTATTTTTTCGCTTCTTTCCCCCGTCCCTACGAATTCTTTCCTCTCGCTGTCCATTTTACTCTTTTTTTCGGATTCATAAAAACTCTGCAGTCTTGCCCGCAAAATCTTCAGCCCTTTCGCCTTATTCTGCATCTGTGACCGCTCATCCTGACAGCTTATAACCATCCCCGTAGGTATATGCGTAATCCGCACGGCCGACGAGGTCTTGTTTACGGACTGTCCTCCTGCGCCGGACGAACGGAACGTATCTATCTTCAGGTCAGCAGGGTCTATCTTCAGCTCCTTCTCCTCAGTCTCTGGGAAAACCGCCGCCGTGGCAGCGGAAGTGTGTATCCTTCCGTAATTCTCGGTATCAGGCACCCTTTGAACGCGGTGTACGCCGCTTTCGTACTTCAAGTCGCCGAAAGCCCCTTTCCCCTTGACCAGAAAGATGATTTCCTTAAACCCCGAACCGGACTGATGGGAGGCGAGCACATCCACAGCCCAGCCCTTTTTCTCGGAGTACCTTGAGTACATCCTGAACAGGTCCCTCACAAAGAGCGACGCCTCTTCTCCGCCCACGCCTGCGCGCAGTTCGACAATGGCGTTCTTAACATTATCTGCGTTTTCAGGGAATAAAACCGCTCTTATCTTCTCCTCAACCCCGCTCTTTTCCCCGGCGAGAACTTTCAATTCCTCCCCGGCAAGCTCCCTGATGTCATTATCCCCGGAATTTAGCACCTCGGATGTTTCCCTGATTCTTTCGGCCAGGCGTTCCCGCTCATTCTTGAGGGAAATTATCTCATCCATCGCCCGGAGCTTTATGACCGCTTCCTTAAACTCAGAAGACGTTTTACTCCCTGCGGTTACCACGTTCATTAAACTGTCGTACTGTTCCTTTACCTCCCGCAGTTTTTGTTCGAGAACAGTGTAATCTTCACTCCCGTTATTTGGTGCCATACTTTTTCTTGAATTTCTCCACCATTCCGGCGCTGTCCATAAGCTTCTGTTTTCCGGTGAAAAAAGGATGGCAGTTGGAGCATATTTCCACCTTTATTTCCGGTTTTGTGGAACGCGTCTTTACGATATTTCCGCAAACGCAGACAATATTGCAGTCCGTGTACTTTGGATGTATCTTTTCCTTCATAACCTTTACCCTCCGTTTTTTATAAGTATTTTTGCGCAATCAGGGTTAGGCAGGGGCTGTAAAACTCCTATTCGGCAAGAAAACTGAAGTTCTCCCTGCCCATAGGACTTTCCACATCCGTAATGCCTTCTCCGCTGAAATATTTTATGAATTCCCCGTTTATAAGAATCCTGACTTTCGCCACAGGTGGAAACTGCGTCGCCGTAAACACAATCTGGCCCAGCCGCTCGGTCATCATTGAAGTTCCGCCTCCCTCCTCTATCTCCTTTGAAAAATCAAGGTATGCGGTATCATCTTCAATCCTGACGCCGAGCAATACCGCCTTTTCATTGACAGAGTTTATCAGCCCTTTTTCTTTTTCCTCTTCGCTGATGCCCTTAAGCAGCGCTTCCAGCGCCGCCCTGATTTTTTCCTCCGGCCCCTTCGTCCTCTCTATCTGCCTACTGACGGGCACAAGGTAGTTTTTCTTCTGCGGCTCGTCATATTTCAGGAAATATGTCCGTACCGTTGTTTCGCCCGCAATGCGGATCCTTACCTTTACGGCAACAAGGGCAATAACCGCTATCAGCAATATCCCCGCCAACAGATACAAAACAATCTTTTGATTTTTACCCATTCCGTCGATAAATCCTCCTTCTCTTTCGTTTTGGGTTGCCTTTAAATTACATGAATTCCGATGTTCTATTTTACTAAGTATGCGGTTCTTAGTCAACTATTTCGTTTATGGCGCCTTTTTTGAGGAAAACGATGAATTTTTTTATCTTTCCGCATTCTTTGAAGATATTGCGCGCCGCCTTTTCATATATCTCCATCTGCCTTTTATACCGCCCTGCGTCGGAACCGTCCAGCTTGTAATCGTAAATGCGGCACGTTCCGTCATCAGTCAGTATTATCCTGTCAATAAACCCCGAATAAACCCTGCCCTTCTCCTGCTCGACTATGAAAGGAAGTTCGGAAAAGGTTTTGCCCTTGCTTCTTTCCGTCACGACTTTCTTTATCTCCTCATTGCGTTCAATGCTTTCATACACTTCCATAATGGATTTTTCAGCGCCGGAAATGTCATGCAGGCGCGGTTTTTTGAGATAAAAAAACATCCTTTCCGAAAATGCCCGCCTCTCCGGTTTTATCCTGCCTTCAGAAATGTCGAACAGAAGTTTGTGGGCAATCTCGCCGGCAACGGTTTTTTCATGACTGCCGTAATAATCCCTCTCTTTTTCCTGAGTATACGAGGTAAGAACGGATGACTCCGCTCCTTCAAAACTTATCTTTTCTTTCGCCTCTTTCCCGGGAAGAAACCCGGTATGGGCATATTCCGGAGAAGGCGGAAATTGCGGCTCTAATCGGCTCACCATGTCCATCCAAACGCTCTTTGCCGAACCGCGCCTGTTTTTTACGCCTGAAATAAAAAGATACCGCGCCGCTCTGGTAAGGGCCACGTACAAAACCCTCTGCTCCTCTTCCTTCAGCATCTCTCTGAACGAATTTTTGTGCTCATCTCCGGCCTCCGCCCGCAGGATAAATTTATATGGCGCCCCGTCCCCGCTTTTCCTGTAGAAAATCTCGTCTTTCATCATAACCTTTCCGTCTTCCAGATTTATCAGAAAAACTGCCGGAAACTCCAGCCCTTTTGCGTTGTGGACCGTAAGCACCCTTACGGCGTTCTGATGCTCGGAAAATATATCCGCCTTGGACTCCTCGGAAGAACCCGAAACCGCCCTTAAATTGCGGGATACCTGGTATAAAGGCAGTTCCTCCCAGCCTTGAATAATCATGAGGAATTTTTCGGCATTTGCCTTCTGCTGTGAACCGAGCCCTTCCCAGAAATTCATCTCTTTGAGTATGCGCTCGGTCACCACGGTCAATTCTTCGTCCGCAAGAAGTTTTCTCCATCCGTATACATCCGCCGGCTTAATGCCGTGAACGGAATTCCGGAGATTCCACAGAGCCATCCCGTCGGAAGTGTCGGCAAGTGCAAAGACAAGGGACGAAAGAAAGACCGTCTCCGGCTCGGTATAAAAACCCATGCCCCCGAGAATTACAAAAGGCAGTCCCGATTCCTTGAGCTTCTTTTCCAGCAGTAAAAAACTGCTCCCCGCCCTTTTTCTCATCAATATCGCAATGTCCCTGAAATTAACGGGCCTGAATATCTTTTGTTTTTTATCCCAGACGGGAGCTTTTTTCTCCACCAGTTCAAAAATTTTGCCCAGCGCCCAATTGTATTCCTCTTCTTTTGCGTTTAACCCGGCGCTGTCTTCCGGCAGGTTTATCTCAATGCGGCTCTCGGTTTCCTTCTCCGCTCCGGGAGACAACTGCTGTCCGCTCCATGGGGGTATATCCTTAAAAACCTCATTTACAAAGTTGATTATTCCGGGCGCGCTCCTGTAGTTCTTAAGCAGTTTCTCCTCTCTGCAGTAATCCCCGAGGGCAATTTTTGCGTCGTCAAAGACCTTTCCTTCGGCACCCCTGAATTTATATATGGACTGCTTCCGGTCGCCCACGAGAAACATGCCGTAAGAGCCGCCTTTTTCCGCCTTTGCGCCGTAACCCGACAGCCATTCTTCGGAAAGTTTGCGGACAATCTCCCACTGAAGAATATTGGTATCCTGAAATTCGTCAACGAATATGTAATCGTTCTTTTCGTCAAAATCGTCCAGTATCAGAAGCGCCTCGGGATGTTCTGAAAGCATACCGCAGGTAAGCATTTCAAGATCGTTGAAATCAAGCATGGAAAGGTCTTTTTTCATCCGCCCGTGGATTGCCGAAATCCTGCCGGCTATACCCGCCACCGCCTTGGAAAACTCCCCGTCGGGCAGGCCCGCAGTAGCGTAAGGGTGGCATTTCCTGACGGCAAAAATGAGATTTTTCAGTCCGTTCAGCTTTATCTTTTTCAGTATGCCCAGCATCTCCCCCGAACCCCCGGCATTCAGAAAACTGCCGAATGCCCTGTAAAACAGCAAATCGCTCTGCCTCTCGTCTATAACTGAAAAAAACGGGTCTATCCCGAGGTAGAAAGCAAACCTTTTAAGTATGAGCCGGCAGAAGGAATGTATGGTTGATATCCTCAATTTCAGCATCTCGTTTTCCGCATCAACCCTCTTGTCTCCGGTAAGAGCCGGAAAAATTTCCGCGTATATCTTTTCCAGAATACGCACCTTCATCTCTATCGCCGCCTTCTCGGAAAAGGTCATGGCGAGAATCTTTCGCATGGAGCGCGACGGCTCCTGCCTGTCAATCAGGGACACAAACTCGCCTGTTATGCGGCTTGTCTTTCCCGTCCCCGCAGACGCCTCTATGATAACCGCGTTAAAGTCCATTTTTTTCATTAGGGCACATCCCCCCGTAAGGGCAATAGAAACATCCTTCGGGATTTTCAACCGTAAAATCCGCTTTTCCTTTGACAAGCTTCTCTGCCGCCCCGGAGATAAATTCCTCTATTTTCCCGAGGTAGGAAAGTTTTTTGCCGCCGTAAATCTTCTCATACTTTTCCTTCTCTCTCGACTCCATGAAATCAAAACGCCATATGCTGCCGGAAACCGTTTTGCCTTCAGCCGCGGGCATCTTTGAATACATCCATATATAAAGGGGAATCTGCATGTTGAATTTTTCAAAAAAATCCTTCTCCGTGTAAGAAGGCGGCTCCGCGGTGCTTGTCTTGATGTCCGCTACATTGATTTCCCCCGCGGGAGTTTCCTCTATCCTGTCTATTTTGCCGGTCAGATGAAGGAAAGGCAGTTCGCAGGATACAGGAACCTCGGCATCAACAAAGGTGTACCCCGCGCGGCCTGCAATTATTGAACCGAACCTTCTGCAGACCTCCGCCGAGCGGATCAGCAGGACATCCCTGTAAAAGCCGGATATGGCGCCTTTTGCGTAAAGGCTCTTAATGCCTCTATTGACGGACTCCCTGAAAAGCTTATCAAGCCGCGCGGAATCCTCCTCTGCCATCACCTTGTTTTCACTCCCTTTGAAAATCTCCTGCATAACGCCGTGGATAATGTTGCCCCACAAGTCCGGCGCCTCATCCGCTTCCGGAGTCCGGTAAGGCTGAATATCCTCAACATATCTCAGGTAAAACCTGTAAGGGCACTTCATGAGGGATTCCATCTGGGTGACGCTTATCTTCAGCCGGCCCTCCGGTATGAACCTTTTCCTGAATTTCTCTTCCGAGAACTCAACGCTGAACATCTCTCTGTTTTCCGGGTTAAACTCCTCTCCTTCCATTGCGGACTCTCTGCATCCGAAAAGAAATATTGATTTCATCTGGTTTTTGCCCTCCGCCTTTGAAGGGTATGTAAAAATGACATTTTCGTTTTCGCTCTTCAGGCGGTGCAAATCAAGCCTTTCCCGGGCAATCCGCAGAGCGTAATCCGTGAATCCGAGCTCTTTTTTAAGCGCATCAGGCATAAACACCTCTTCAACGGAAGGCGCATTCGGTATATTCTCTTCCGTTGCCCCTCCGACAACGCAAAGTTTTTTCTCAAGCCCAACGCTTTCCTGCACGCCGCTGACCTTGACGCCCGAACCCCTTCCTTCCTCCACTTCAACAAGTTCAAAGACTCTCCTGAGAGTGTTTACAAATTCCTCCCTTGAAAAAACCGTGTCCGTTTTTATATCCTCCATCACTCTGCCGAAACATATCCCAACCTCGGTCAGTCCGGGCTTCCACCCCGAAGCTTCGGCCATGAAATTCACGTCGTCAACCCATTTTCTCAAAGCCTTGGGCTTGTCGCCCATGCGTTCTATGGCCGATTTTACAATGTTGAAATTCCGGCCTTCCAGCTTGTAAAAATTCTCTTTGAGGAATCCTGTTTTTGCAAAAGACTCCCTTGAAGCGGCGGAAAATCTCCCGGCTTCTTCAAAATCCATTTTGTGCAGGTGCGGGCTCAGGATGAGATTCATAAGAACTTCCCAGTCGTACGTATTGCGGAAAGCAAAAAAATCCAGAAGAGTTGAAACCGAGGAGTCCTGAGAGAGCGAATAGCCGGGTATTATCTCGCAGGGCAGTCCGTACCTTCCGAATATTCTCTGCACGACGGGCCTGTAGGAAGGCATGCTGGGGAAAACCGTCATAACGTCGTTCAGCGTACATTGAAGATTGGCGTTGAGAAATCCGTGTATAATCTTTACTATCCCCGCAATTTCCTCCGGCTGTGACGAAAAATTGCAGCACTCCGTTTTTGAGGCCTCCCCGCCGCCGAATCTTTTTTCTTCCCACCGCACCGCCTGTTTCAGAAAATCCAGCGATTTTTCAAGAATCAATTCCTTTACGTCCGGTGAAATTCCTTCATCGTAACACGTGGAGAAAAACACATCCGCATCCTTCTCAATCAGCGTTCTTATAAAGCTTTTCTGATACGGCGGCATTTCGCAAAAACCCTCAAAAACAATTTCCCTGAAATCTTTTTCTGCCATAAAGCCGGACGCTTCTTTATAGATATCCTCCGTATCAATGAGATTTTCCCCGCGGAGGAATTCCCCGTAATCGCCCATGGCGTCCACGGCAAAAAGCAGAAGCCTGCTGTTATAGTCAAACCTCCATTCATAACCGGCAATCTTCTTTTTAATCTCCTCCACCGGCACAGGCCCTTCGGACGATATCTTGATATCCCGTATGAAGCGTGAAACCGCCAGAGCCATACCCGGCAGTCCGCTTGCGAATCCGGCGCCTGTTTTTTTCTTTTCAAGAATCCTTAAAACCGTTATATACTTTTCAACCTCCGATATAATCCTTTTCTCCGAACAGGCGTCCAGAATGCTTAAGGCGAGAGTTTTTATCGTATGCGCGGCGGGCAGAAGGGATTGCTCCGGGCGAATCCGGTGCAGGCTCATTTTGAAATCCCTCACCTTGCTCATGTGGGGCGCAATGTAAAGCGCCTCCGAAGGATGCCTTTTAAGGCATTCCGAAAGCAGCGTTTCGGTCTTGTTCCTGTACCCGAACGGAAAAACAAGCAGTTTTTTCATTTATGAAGTTTTCTTCCTTTGCCGACTGAATTTTTAAAATTAGGCATTCATATTATAATAAATGAAGCGAGATAAATAAAGAGCGGGGAAATTATGGGGAAAAGACGAAAGAAACGGAGGAAAAGCGAAAGAAGCTTTCTGCATCTGTTGATATTCATGTTTTTCATGTTGATATTTTACGCGGTAAAGCTCATGCCGGCCGCCGCCTATCCCTTTATAAGCAGACTGCTGGGGCTTCTCGCTTTCCATACCATGCGCAGTTCAAAACGGCTGGTAATGAGAAACCTTGATATTGCATACGGGGAAAGTATGGGACGCTCGGAAAAAACGCTGATATGCAAGAATCTTTTCGCGTCAATCGTGCTCAACTTCTGCGAGACCGTGCAGATAGTAAAGATTTCCACTGAAAAACTTGTCGGGATGAGCGTAATTGAAGGGGAAGAAAACCTTTACGCCGCAATGAAGCAGGCCAGGGGCGTTGTGGGGATATCCTCCCACATGGGCAACTTTCCGAGATTCCAGGCCGTATTGGTCAAAAAAGGATTTCCCGTGAATTTTTTCTCAAGGCCGCCTTCCGGCGTTTATCTCGCAAGATTTTTCAGGAAACTCTTCGGCAGTGTCAGCATACCCCTGATATATCTTAACGACAAGGGAAAAGCAATAAAAGAGGCGCAGGAATGGATTTCCGGAAAAGGGATTCTGTGCTTCTACGTAGACCAGCACTCGGGAAACGGGGTTGAGGTCGACTTCTTCAACAGAAAAGTTTTTTCACCCGTGGGAGCCGCAACGTTCGCAAGGAAATATGACTGCCCGGTAATCGGACTTTTTACTTACCGCCTGGCGGACGGCAGGCATAAGATAATCATAGAGGGGCCGTACCCTGCGCAGAGGACGGATAACCCCTCCGAAGATATAAGAATCAACACTGCTTTTTTCATGACCAGGGTGGAGCACTACGTAAGGGAATGCCCCGGACAGTGGTACTCATGGATGCACAAAAGGTTCCCGTCAAAGTTAAAAAGAAAGAAGTAGCATGACTGCCGCGGAAGAAATCCCCACGGTAAGGTTATCGTCAATTTTCAGGGGGAGGATTTCCACAACCGAGGCGGTCAATACTCCGGCAAGCAAGACGAAAAACGGTGCAACAAGAATAGGAAAAAGAATAAGGGCAACGGCAAGATTGAATAAAAATCCTCCCGCAAAACCTTCCAGCGTTTTTCCGGGCAGTATCTGCGTCCTTCCGAACCTTGTCCCTATAAGCCCGCTGCCCGCATCGCCGAAAACAAGGAAAAAAAGAGCGGCTATGGATATGCTTTCCGGGAAAAAAAGCAAAAGAAAAACGGCAATTATGAAATACGTGTCGCCGGTAAGCATACCGGGTTTTCTCTTGAAAAAGCCGCCGGCCTTGCCGAGTATGTAATCCCACACCTTCGGATTTCTCCGCCTTTCATACTCAAGGGAAAGCAGGAGTGCGAGGAAAAAAGACGCAATCATGAGAGAAGCGTGCGGCCTGCCGGTTATCAGGTATGCCGCAGGGAATATTGAGCCCATCACTATCCGGTAGGCCTTCCTTTTCCACATAATCATTTTGATTTCATCTCCCCCCCCACCTTCATCCTCCCCCTCGAGGGGGGAGGAAATAGGAAGGGGTGCATGAATCATTTTTATTTTATCTCCCTGAACAAGCCGGGGTTTATCAGAAAAGCCGAAGCTATGAGTATGACGGTGGATACGGCTGTCTGCGCAAAAACCGCCGTATTAACCCTCAATCCGTAGGCAAGATAAAGGCATATGAAATAAAATGCGGTGCAGGCAATAAGAACCTTCGGAGAACGCGGGTTTGTCTTCTGGGCGGTAAACCATAACGCTATGACAAGGGGGAAAAGTACCGGCATCAGGAACAACACTATTCCTCCGGTCGTTGCGGCCCCCCTGCCTCCTTTGAAACGCAGGAACATCGAATAGCAGTGGCCGGCCACAGCGGAAAGGCCTATGAGTGTGAGTATTATTATATTTGTAATACCGAGGTTTCTCGCAAATACCATGGGTATCATACCTTTCACTGTATCTCCGAGCCAGACGAGGATACCCCATTTCTTCCCAACGCTTCTTGCGACGTTTGCCGCGCCGGGATTTTTCGTGCCGATATCCCTGATATCCACGCCCGTGAGAAACAGCGTGAAAAGGTATGCGAAGGAGACACTCCCCAGAATGTAACCGGAAATTATGCCTGCTGTTATCACGCCCATCAACCCTGTTATACCCCGCGCCCTGACATAAGTAAATCCGTATAATCCCGACAGGGACATATTATCTCAGGGAAGAGACTGTTTAATCTACAGAAATTCCGGTACAAGAAAGGCTTCATTTTGGCAGTGCCCTGCCGGGTGGTTTCTGAAGCGGGCGTATGTTTGAGGAGCGGGCTAAGTAGAGAGGGTTACTCAAATTTGAATCTGACTTTCAGACCAAGTTCGTCTCTCATTTGGATAAACTGCCTTCTCAAAACTTTTCCGAGGGGAACGCCTTTGTCTTTCCTTTCTTGCCATGCCTCGTATTCTTTCTCTCCTGCGGTATAAATTCTTTTTTGCCCCGGAGCCTTTTTGGAATTTCTCAATTCTCTAAGTATGCCGCCCGTTATTTTCCTGAACCTTTTTATTTCAATGAAAGAGCTTATATTTATCGCTATGAAAAAATGCCCGAGGCCGTACGGGATTTTATTGCCTTCTTTGTCGTACCCCGAAAGGTCCTTTAAAAACTTCCCGTCCTGCAGGGCCGCCGATAATATTTCAACGACGGCGGAGTATCCGTAGCCTTTGTACCCGCCGGTCTCTTCGCCCGGCCCGCCCAGCGGCATCAGAGCGGCTTTCCCTTTTACGAGGTCTTTTAGAATCAAATCGGTATCGGTTCTTGTCCTGCCCCTTTCATCCATTACCCATCCCTTCGGGGTTTTCTTACCCTCCCTTGAATAGGCCTCAATTTTCCCCCGCTGGGTTATGGAGGTGGCGCAGTCTATCATGAAAGGGAACGGGTCGTCGGAGGGAATCCCGACGGTAAGGGGGTTTGTTCCGAGCATGTTTTCCACGCCGAAGGTGGGAGCGACGGAAGGCCTGGCGTTTGTTCCCGTAATTCCTATCATCCCCTTCTTGACAGCCATAAGCGGATAGTAGCATGCGGCGCCGTAATGGCTTGAGTTTCTCGCCGCAACCATCCCCATTCCATACTTGCCCGCCTTCTCCATGCACATCCGCATCGCTTTCTCCCCTACGACAAAACCCATGCCGCCATGACCGTCAATAACGGCGGTCGCAGGCCCTTCTTTCACAATCTCAATGGTTGTTTTGGGATTCAGTACCTTGTCCCTGATTCTGTCGTAATATATGGGTTTCAGCCTTCCGACTCCGTGCGAATCTATGCCCCGCTTGTCGGCCGTAATCAAAACGCCGGCGCATATTCTTGAATCTTTCAGAGGCACGCCGAGCGCCCGAAAGACCGCAACCATGAATTCCTCCGCTTCTTCAAACGGCATCCAGAAGATTTTATCCATAGTTCTTTTGGAAAAAACGGCTGACGGATACCCGTACGGTCAGAGGCGTACGGGTTTGCCGGTGCGCATTGATTCCTGCGCCTTCAGGGAAACGGCAAGCGTCTTTACCGCATCTTCATAACCGGACTTGATAAATGACGCGTCTTTATCCGCCACCGCTTTTATAAATGCCCTGTCCTCTTCAAGCATCGGGTCAAGAGAGGATATGTGCGTCACCTTTTTGTTGAAATTATTCACCGTAAGTGTATTTCGCTCATAATTGAAAATAACGCCCTTTCCCACGACCTCCACGCCGCTTTCAAATCCCGTCCACAGCCATGTGCACGTCAGGTTGCCTACGCTTCCATTCTTGAATTTCAGCAGAAGGGTTGAGGTATCTTCAGTATCGTATTTCTTGTATATTTTGTCGTTTATGCCGGTCGTTTTATACCCAAAGACCTCCTCAACATCGCCAAGGAAGTATCTCATCATATCCACGATGTGCGTCGCCTGTTCAACCAGCTGGCCGCCCGACAGCGCTTTCTGGCTGTACCATCCTTCCCCTCCTCCGGGCACTCCGCCGTAATATTTCCCGAGTGCGAAGGACACCTGTTCCTTCGCTATCATTTCTTTTGCCATCTCCACCACGTCAAAGTACCTCAAAACATAGCCGACGGAAGTTATCAGGTTTGCCTTTTTGACCTTCGCCGCTATCTCCCGCGCGGATTCAAGTTCAAGATGGACGGGTTTTTCAACAAGGAAAGGTATCCCTCTTTCTATGCACGCCTCCTCCTGCCCTTTGTGGGCAAAAGGCGGAATGCACATGAAGCATGCGTCAATCTTTGTTTCGTCAAACATCCTGCGAAAATCAGTATAGACCTTGCCGCCGTAAGACGCCGCGGCCTTTTCGGCTCTCGCTCCGTCAATGTCGCACATCGCGGCAAATTCAACATCCTCAATCTGTTTGAGCGCTTTCATATGCGCCCCCGCTATCCCGCCGCATCCTATGAATCCGATTTTCACCTTCATTATTCAATCCTCCTCTTGAAATAGTAAAGAAAAGGGACGAGTTGAGGTGCGAGTTGCGAAAGCACAGCCCTAAGACAAGGCGGAAAGCGCAAGCGTTCTGACGGACACCTTGCCCGGAGCTGTCTGAGTCCGCCGGACCGGGCGGGCGAGTTCTCCGGGAGTCAGATTCCGCCGTAGTTCTTATCTGTGCTGAAGCTCCCGAGCACCGAAACTGCTCTCTTTTCTTTAAGTTGTACTGAAGTCAAAATTTTTAGCGCATCTCAAGTCTTTAAATAACAGTTCGGATATGATAATATATAACTCTGATGGAAGCAAAAAATTTGACAGTATGCCGGAATGCGAGATTGGCGGAGCATCTTTACCTGATGGAATTTGAAGGAGCTTTCACCCCCCCTGCCCTGCCGGGACAGTTTATCCACATTAAAATAGACGGACTCTTTTTAAGGAGGCCTTTTTCCGTTGCGGGACAGAAAAATAACCGGCTCGCAATCCTCTACAAGGTCGTGGGAAAAGGCACGGAGATACTCGCCCGCAAGAAGGGCGGGGAAACCCTGAACGCCATAGGGCCTCTCGGCAAAAGCTTTCCCGTCATAAAAAAATGGAAGAACGTTTATCTTGCGGGCGGCGGCACAGGCATTGCGCCGCTTATTTTCCTGGCGGATAAACTGTCGGGAGAGGATGTTAAGATAACCTTCTTTTACGGCGCAAAAAGCCGCGGCTGCATCGGCTTTGAAATACTTCCCGCCGGCATTAACTTCGTTTTTACGACGGAGGACGGCAGTTACGGGGACAAGGGACTGCTTGACAGGGCTGTCTGCGGTTTCATCGGCAAGAACGGAAGGCCTGACGTTATATACGGGGGCGGTCCTGCGGGGCTATTGAAAAAAATTGGAAGAATTTCCGAGGATTTCAGCGTCCCTGCTTTTGTATCGCTGGAAAACAGGATGGCGTGCGGCACGGGGATATGCTACGGATGCGTGACGAAAATAAAAACCGGGAGCGGGTGGGAATACATGAGGATTTGCAAAGAAGGGCCGGTTTTCAACACGAAAGATATAAAATGGGACTGAATACTTTAGGCGTCAAAATCGGCGGGCTTTCACTGAACTCACCCGTTATCATGATGAGCGGAATTTTCAGCTACGGGGAGGTCGTCCTTGACTATCTTGACTATAAAAAGCTGGGCGCAATAGTGACAAAAACCGTCTCGCTTGAACCGCGGAAGGGAAATCCCCAGCCGAGGGTATGGGAGGCGCCGTCAGGAATGCTGAATTCCATAGGACTGCAGAACCCGGGAATCAAAGCGTTTATCAAAAAAGGCCTGCCTGCCGTACGGAAAAACGGGATAAGGATAATCGTGAGCGTCACGGGAAACAGCGCTGAAGAGATATCCGGCATAGTTAACCTGCTTTCGGCCGAAAAAATAGACGGGATAGAGCTAAACCTCTCATGCCCCAATGTAAACAGGAAAGAACTGATGGCTGCGCAGTCTCCGGAAATGACGTGGCTGTTAGTAAAAGCGGCGAAAAAAGAATGCGGGAGGATTCCTCTTATAGCCAAGCTCTCCCCCAACGTCACGGATATAACGGCGGTTGCCGCCGCGGCCGAGGATGCGGGAGCGGACGCTTTAAGCCTGATTAACACGGTAAGGGGGATATCGGTAGACGTCGAAAAGATGCGTATAATGGAAGGCGGGCTTTCGGGACCGGCCATAAAGCCGGCCGGACTGCGCGCCGTTTACGACGTTTTCAGGAAGACGGGCGTACCGCTGATAGGCATGGGCGGGATAGCATCCGGCAGGGATGCCGTGGAATATATTTTGGCCGGAGCATCGGCGGTAGGGGTGGGAAGCGGATTTTTCTCAAACCCCTTTCTTGTGGACGAGATATACCGTGCGCTCGGGGATTTCCTGAAAAACAACGGCATTAAAAAACTTTCCTGCGCTTCGGGACTGTTAAATGAAAAAGAAAAAAAACAGGCCGGTCAGCCGCGAAGAAAAAGAAAGGTTTGACATACGGCAGGGCCTTGTAATCATAAGCATTTCGGTTTTTATTTTCCTCCGTTTCTTTGTGAACGGGATGGGAAACGAAATAGCCTCTCCGCTCTTTAATTATTTCTGGAACACATACTTCTTTATTCTCGTAATCATCCAGCTTGTTTCCGAAAGATGCAAAACGGTTTTTAGCAGGGAAGAAGCTTTTCTTTTGCTGTTCTTTCTGTTTTCAGCCGTATCGTCCGGAATATCCCCCATAAGAAGCAGCGGAATGGTATTCAACGCACAGACTCTCGCATACTGGTGCATCTTCATTCTGATTGCGAGAAATTTTACAAAATCTTCATCAAGAATACTTTTTTACACGATTATCATCTCCGGACTGCTGATTCTTCTTTACGGGCTGCACCAGCATTTCTGGGGGCTTGATCAAACCAGAGAGTTCATATATTCAAATCCCGAGCGTCTTAAATCCCTTCCCCGTCCGTATCTGGACAGGATAGGAAGCGACAGAATCTTCGCCACGTTCGTTTCACCCAACGTCTATGCGTCCTTCCTCCTTTTCCTCATACCTTTATCACTCTTCCCTTTAAGCTCCGGAGAAAAGACGCCTGCTAAAATTCTCTGCGCGGCCGTTTTGTTTCTCTCCTTGTGGAACCTTGTGCTTACGGGTTCGTTCGCAGGAATCATCATACTTGCTTTCACGGCGCAGATAATGCTTTTGCACATGCTTGTAAAAAATACAGTAAAGTTCAGGGCATTGCTTTCCTTCCTTATGCTTTTTGAAATCCTGATTTTCACGGCTATGTATTCTTCCGGGAAACTGCCTAAAATGATTTCTTTCTCTGACAGGGTCGGATACTGGAAATCGTCCGTGCAGATTTTCAGGGAACGCCCCGTCATGGGCGCAGGGCCGGGCAATTACAGATATTACTACACGGAATTCAAATCTCCGGAGAGCCTTGAGGCAAAGCATCCGCATTCAATACTTTTCGCCTCTCTGGCTGAAAACGGGATAACCGGCACGTTCTTTCTGTTCGCCTTTCTGATTGCCGCAGCGGAAGCGCTTTTCAGAAAAAGCAGAGAGCATGTCTTTTACGTTGCGCTTGCCTTCTCCTTTCTCGCATTCCTGCTTCACAATTTCGTGGATTTCAACTTCGTAGACCCGGCTGTCGCCGTATTGCTTTTCATACCGGCGGGCATTGCCGCGGCAGGGGTAAAAAGAGAGATTCCTGCACGTTTTGCGTCCTTGACAAAAACGCTCAACTGCCTTATCATATCAGCGGTAGTGTTTACGGCTGCCGGCTACGCAAGATATACGCTCTCCGAAAGAAACCTTTACGGCGCATGGAGAGAAAGAAACATAAACAGCAAACTTTATTACATTGAACAGGCAAAGAAATTTTACCCGGATAATTTTCAGGTTTACAGCACCGAAGGAGACATTTTCGCAAACATTCTTACTTTAAGGGCGGATTCCGAATACAGGAAATCGGCGGAAAATTCCTACCGTTATGCGGTTTTATTAAATCCCCGGCTGGCGCCGGCATACAGGAAACTCGCTTTTCTCTACGCGGAGTCGGGGAAATACCTGCAGGCCGAAAAGATGTTCCTTGAACTGTTGAAGCTGTATCCGGACAAAAAGCAGTATAATATGGAAGCGGCAATGTTCTATAAAAAAACGGGCAATGAAGAAAAATTCAGGCATTATTATGAACTTGGCGAAAAGCTGAACGCGGCTTCGCAGGAAGAAGCCGATATTGCGGAAGGTTATAAAAAATGGATAGAATCGCAGAAATAGAGACAAGGAAGACGGAGAAATCCCAGCAGTTCAGGGTCGGACATGAGATTGAACTTAAAAAGGGCGATTTCTGCATCATTGAGTTAACCCAGGGGACAATTGATTACGGAAAGGTTTACAACCTCACTGAAGCGAAAACACTGCTGAAACCCACGCTCTCGGGAAAAGTCATCAGGAAACTGACAGACAAGGATGCGGAAACAATCAGGGATAACAACAGCAGGAAAAAAGAGTGCCTTGAAATCTGCAAGGGCAAGATAACGGCGTACAAGCTTCCCATGAAACTGATTGACGCGGAATACTCCTACGACAAAACGAGAATAACCTTTTACTATTTTTCCGAAGAAAGGGTGGACTTCAGAAACCTTGTCAAAGAGCTGGCGAAGATATTCAACTGCAGGATAGAGATGCGCCAGATAGGGCTGAGGGACGAAGCCAAAATAAAGGGCGGCTGCGGTATATGCGGTTATCCTTTGTGCTGTTCGCAATTCCTCAAAAAGTTTGATTCGGTAACCATGCGCATGGTGAAAAACCAGCAGCTGCCCCTGGACATAAACAAGATCACCGGACAGTGCGGAAGACTGCTCTGCTGTCTCGGATACGAGGACGAGATGTACAAAAAGGACAAAATGAAAAAATGAAATTTTACATCACCACTCCACTTTACTACATAAACGCCGAACCGCACATAGGTCATGCTTACACCACTATTGCAGCAGATGCCTTAGCAAGATTTTACAGGATGGCGGACTATGACGTTTTCTTTCTCACGGGGACAGATGAACACGGGCAGAAGATAGCGGAAGCGGCGAAAAAACAGGGCGTATCCCCTCAACAGCTTGCCGACAAAAACTCTGAAACATACAAGAAACTGTGGAAGAACCTCGGCATATCTTACACAAGGTTCATAAGAACAACTGAATCTTCCCATGAAAAAGTTGTGGAAAAGGTCTTCCGAAAACTGCTTGAAAAAGGAGACCTTTACAAGGGAGAATATACCGGCCATTACTGCGTACCCTGCGAGGGATACTACATCCCCGAAGACGAAGACTCTCCGCTCTGCCCCGACTGCAAAAGGCCGATGAACAAAATTTCCGAACCGTCATATTTTTTCCGCATTTCAAAATACGCAGGGCGGCTGCGGAAATATATTGAGGAGCACGAGTTTGTAAAGCCGGATTTCAGGAAGAACGAGGTGCTCAACTTAATAAAATCCGGTGTGTGCGACGTCAGCATCACAAGAAAAAACGTAGAATGGGGAATTGTATCTCCTACCCCGGAAAAATATACCGTTTACGTATGGTTTGACGCACTGCTGAATTATCTCAGCGGAATAGGGTACCTTCATGACGAAGGCCTTTTTGAAAAATACTGGCCCGCAAACGTACAGTTGATGGCAAAGGACATCATACGGTTTCATAACGTGATATGGCCGTGTATGCTTATGGCGCTTGACCTGCCCCTTCCCGAAACGATTTTCGCACACGGGTGGTGGATAACGGGGAAGGAGAAAATCTCAAAATCCAAGGGAAACGCCGTCTCCCCCGGAAAAATCATTGAAGAATACGGAGTTGACGCCCTCAGATTCTTTCTCTTGAGGGAGGTTCCCTTCGGTTTGGACGGGGAATACTCCGACGAGACCTTTAAAAAAAGATACAACAGCGACCTGGTTAACGACCTGGGCAATCTTGTCAACCGGACGGTAAACCTTGTGGAGACAAAACTTTCGGGAACAGTTGCATATTCAGACACGGATAACGGGCTGGCGGAAATTTCTGCGGCGGCATATGAAAACTATGAAGCAAAGATGAAGGCACTTGCTCTTTCCGAAGCGCTGGAGGAGGCATGGAAGCTGGTTTCCGCTCTTAATAAATTTCTTGACGAAAAGGCTCCGTGGCGGGAAGGCTCGACCGGCGTAAAGCAGGTGCTTTACAGCACCGTCTCGGGAATAAGGGACTGTGCAATTATGCTTGCGCCTTTTATTCCGGAGTCGTCATTGAAAATATGGCGGATTCTCGGTTTACCCGGAGATCCATGCGAATATAACTTTGCCGCGTTGCGGGAAAAACTCCCGGACGGGCTTACAACCCAAAAAAGGGAAATCCTTTTTCCGAGGAAAAAATGAAACCGGTTTATAAAAGATTTATTCTCAAGCTTTCGGGCGAAGCGCTTAAAGGGAAACACGGCTTCGGGATAGACTCCGAAGCATTGATATCAATCGCGGAAGAGATAAAGGAAGTGCGGGAAATGGGCTGCGAGATAGGCATAGTGCTGGGCGGAGGCAACATATACAGGGGAAACTCCCGGG
The DNA here is from genome assembly GCA_016928555.1 of Candidatus Omnitrophota bacterium. GTDB lineage: Bacteria > Ratteibacteria > UBA8468 > B48-G9 > JAFGKM01 > JAFGKM01. The sequence goes on from JAFGKM010000072.1 coordinate 58,387, forward strand.
ACAAAAAAATCATAGACCCTGTTACTGCAGACTATATCGGAATGCTTGCGACTGTAATGAACGGGCTTGCCCTGCAGAACACTCTGGAAAAAACTGGGCTGGACACGAGGGTGCAGAGCGCTTTTGACATGAAGCAGTTTTGCGAAATGTACATACGCAGAAGGGCAATACGTCACCTTGAAAAAAAGAGGGTTGTCATATTTGTAGGAGGCACGGGCAATCCCTATTTTACTACGGACACCGCCGCTGCGCTAAAAGCCATAGAAACGGGAGCGGAAGCTATTCTCAAGGCGACAAAGGTGGACGGGATATATTCATCGGATCCGGTCATAGACCCCTCGGCAAAAAGATATGACACGCTGTCTTACATAGAAGTCCTTCAAAAGCGCCTTAAAATAATGGATGCTTCCGCAGTCTCTTTGTGCATGGACAACAACATCCCTGTTGTGGTTTTTAATCTTTTTGAAAAAGGCAATCTTAAGAAAATAGTTACGGGCAAAGGAATCAAGACAATCGTAAAGGGGAATTGATTTACATAAATTCCTTTTGTGAGACGTGAGAAGTGAAACGCAGATGTACTTTCGTTTCACATCTATCATCTCACATTTCACGCTTGGTACTGGCAAGAAACAGATGAAAAATTTTGCAGTAGAAGCAGCAATATCAAGGGGTTTCCTCCCCCTTGAGGGGGGAGGATTCAGG
>JAFGKM010000073.1 GCA_016928555.1 Candidatus Omnitrophota bacterium
GTGCGAAGAATAATGAGCACCGCAAGCACTGAGGGCGAGTCGGTGAGCCCGTTGACCGAAGCCCCCCAGGGCAAGAAAAAGGAGGGGATGAATATTCAGCGGCAATTTCAACCTTAATTCTCTTTTTCTTTTTTAGCTTTCAGCCCGGCCGCATCCCTGACCTTTGCATCAAGCTCGGCATAAAGCTTAGCATTTTGCTTGAGGGCATCAATAGTATTTTCCATGCCCTGTCCGATTGAACTCCCCCCGTATTGGAAGTATGCGCCTTTCTTCTCCAGTATTTTGTATTGCAGAGCGGCGCTTATCAGAGAACCTTCCCTGCTTATACCCAGCCCGTAATACATATCCAGCTCGGCTTCCTTAAAGGGCGGCGCAACCTTGTTCTTTACAACCTTAACCCTTACTCTGTTGCCTATAATGTCCTGGCCGCTTTTAATGCTTTCTATCCTGCGAACGTCTAAACGGACGGAAGAGTAAAACTTGAGCGCCCTGCCTCCGGGGGTAGTTTCCGGGTTGCCGAAAAATACTCCGATTTTTTCCCTCAGCTGGTTTATGAAAATCGCCGACGTCCGGGATTTGCTTATGTATCCGGTAAGCTTCCTCAAAGCCTGCGACATAAGACGCGCCTGCAGGCCCATAACGCTTTCACCCATCTCCCCTTCAAGCTCTGCCTTGGGAACCAGGGCGGCGACTGAATCTATGATAATTACGTCTATGGCGTTGCTGCGGATAAGTGACTCTGTAATTTCAAGAGCCTGCTCTCCCGTATCCGGCTGGCTGATAAGCATATCCTCAAGCTTAACCCCCAGTTTCTTTGCATATCCCGGGTCAAGGGCGTGTTCGGCGTCAATGAAAGCTGCCTGCCCCCCCGCCTTCTGCGCCTCGGCGAGGATATGTAGTGCGAGGGTGGTTTTTCCGGAAGATTCCGGCCCGAATATCTCGGTTACCCTGCCCCTCGGGATGCCTCCCGTGCCGAGCGCTATATCAAGGGATATGGCTCCCGTTGAAATAACGGGAACGTCCACGCCGGTCTTTTCCCCGAGCCGCATAATGGCTCCCTTCCCGAACTCCTTTTCTATCTGCCCGATTGCCATCTCCAAAGCTTTCTCCTTGTCCATTATTTCCCTCCGCACTGTTGTTGAAACCGGTAAAAAACATGGAATTTTACTTTAAGACGAATTTCCTTCAAGAGTATCTTAATAGCGGTTTGAGTTCGCCAGAGAGCGAGGCGCCAAGGAGGCCGATGATGAGACGTACTGAAGTACGTTGAGGAAACCGGCCGACGCAGGCAACAAAGCTCTATGTATGAAATCAAATCGGTATAAGAATATAACACATTTCTTGACACTTAGTCAACGTAAAAAAATCCGTTCAGAGAGAAATTATAACTTTATATGGAAGGTTTTCACATCTTAAGAGGGGTTTTGTTAAGCGTGGTATATACGGGGCCGGAGCGGCCGAGGCCGCTCTTTATCAGTTCAACCTCTTTTATCTCCATCTTTCCGAATACCGCCCCTCCGTATTTTTCAAGCAGTTCCTTAAGAAATGCATTATTGGGGGTTGATTTAAAACGGGCTATGGTGATGTGCTCTTTGAACCTGTTTTCTTCTTTGCTTATGCCTTCCCGTGCAAGCGCTGTTTCTAAAACGGAGTTAAGTTTTTTAAGATTGCCCAGTGAGTTTACTCCTATCCAGAAAACCCTTGCACTTCTTTCATCCGGAAAAACACCGGCACCCTTCACTTCTGCAGTAAAGGGCGCCTTGTTTTCCAAACTCTCCGTTAGGATTTCTGCCAGCTCCGGTAGTTTTTCTCCGGCAGTTTCGCCTATGAATTTGAGCGTGATATGCAGGTTAACCGGCGATACGATTCTGGCTTCCCTAACCTTGGATTCAAGTTTCCGGCTGACCTCCGATATCCTCTCTTTTATATAATCGGGAATTCTGATTCCGATGAAAACCCTCATTTTTTCAAATCCTCCCTGACCCTCCTTTTCAAAGGATGGAAAACACAATTTCCCCCTTTCGGAAAGGGGGAGTAAGGGGGATTTATTTCTTGTGCAGCCAGGGCATCATGTCTCTCATCTTCTTGCCGACTTTTTCTATCAGATGCTCTTCGGACTGGCGTTCAAGGGCGTTGAAAACAGGCCTGCCTGCCATGTTCTCCGTAATCCATTCCCTCGCAAACTCGCCTCTCTGAATCTGCCCGAGAACATCCTTCATGTTTTCCTTAACCTGTTCGTCAACAACCATAGGGCCTCTCGTCATATCGCCGTATTCGGCCGTATCGCTTATAACCTTGCGCATACCCTGTATCCCCCGCTGTATGATAAGATCCACGATAAGCTTAAGCTCGTGGCATGTTTCATAGTAGGCGATCTCCGGCTGGTATCCCGCCTCAACGAGGGTTTCAAAAGCATACTTTACAAGCTGTGTCGCTCCGCCGCAAAGCACCGCCTGTTCTCCGAAAAGGTCGGTCTCAGTCTCTTCCTTGAAAGTGGTTTCAACAACTCCGCATCTTGTTCCGCCGAGCCCCTTGGCATATGCAAGCGCAAGATTCATCGCGGAACCGGTGGAGTCCCGGTAAACCGCAACTATGCAGGGCACTCCCTGTCCCTGTACAAACTGCTCTCTTACAAGGTCTCCCGGACCTTTCGGGGCTACCATATAAACATCAACATTGTCCGGCGGAACTATCTGATTGAAATGAATGGAAAAGCCGTGCGCAAATCCGAGCGCTTTGCCTCTTGTCAGATTGGGCGCTATGAAATTCCGGTAAACGGCCGGCTGAACGTTATCCTGTACAAGCATCATAACCGCATCGCATTTTTTAGTGGCTTCATCTGCTCCAACGGGCTTGAATCCGTCGGCAACCGCCTTTTTGTAGTTGGAAGTTCCTTCCAGTTCGCTCACCAACACATCCACGCCGCTGTCCTTGAGATTAAGCGCGTGCGCCCTGCCCTGGCTTCCGTATCCTATAATCCCCACCTTCTTTCCCTTTAAAAACTTCAAATCAGCATCCTTCTCATGATAAATCTTTGCCATTTTCCCATCTCCTTTTTATTATTGTTTTTTACTGTTGAAATCCCTGACCATGGCAATTTTGCCGGTTCTTATCATCTCTTTTATCCCGTATCCCCTGAGCATCTCAATCATCGCGTTGACTTTTGACGTGCCTCCCACAATCTCAAGCGTAACCGAATGTTTCCCTATGTCAACGACCTTCGCCCTGAAAACGTCGGCCAGTTGCATTATTTCCTGCCTTATTACGGAATTTGGCGTCTTCACCTTTACAAGCGACAGTTCCCTGTCAATAAAATCGCCTTCTGTCAGATCCAGAATCTTAATTACGTCTATAAGTTTATTCAGCTGTTTATAAATCTGCTCAAGAATACGCTCATCTCCCCTTACCATCAGCGTCATCTTAGAAACCAGAGGGTCTTCAGTTGCGGAAACAGACAGACTGTCTATATTGTAGCCTCTGGCTGAAAAAAGCCCGGCAATACGGGCGAGGACTCCGGATTTGTTCTCCACCGCTATTACAATTATGTGAGACTTTAACGCCTTATTGCTATTTTCAGCCATTTTTTTCGTCCTCCTCCACCCCGTGTCTGAAACCAGCGGATAGTGAATTATTGTGCAGCGGTGGTATTTATGCCACTATAACCGTGCGATAAATCGCACCGCTACAAACCCACTTGTCACTTCTTTTCAGGCCAGCCCTTCAAGCATATGGTCCAGGGAAGCGCCTGCTGGAACCATGGGAAAGACATTTTCGTCTTCCACTATCCGGCAGTCAAGAATAACCGGCTTTATTTTTTCCTTAAGCACCTCCGGAATAATTTTGTCAAACTCATCCGTGGAAGTTACCCTGTGTCCTATGGCCCCGTATGCCTCAGCCAGTTTTGCAAAATCCGGCTGTGCATTCTCAACGCAGGTGAATGCATACCTCTGTTTGTAAAACAGCTGCTGCCACTGCCTCACCATGCCGAGACAGCAATTGTTAAGAATTATAATCTTAATAGGCAGCTTGTTGTAAACCGCAGTGGCAAGCTCCTGTATGTTCATCTGAATGCTTCCGTCTCCGGCAATGTCGACGACGATTTTACCGGGATTTGCCATCTGCGCGCCAATCGCCGCCGGAAACCCGAACCCCATCGTCCCGAGCCCGCCCGAAGTGACCAGAGTGCGGGGTTTTTTGAATTTATAATACTGAGCAGTCCACATCTGATTCTGTCCGACCTCGGTGCATATTATCGCATCATCGGGAAGCATCCCCGACAATTTTTCTATGATATACTGGGGCTTCAATCCGTTTTTTTCATAGCTCAACGGATACTTCTCCTTCCATTCCTTTATTTTTGAAAGCCACTCCTTCCTTGAAGTTTTCCCGGTTTTTTCGTGGAGTTTTTTAAGTATCTCCTTTGCATCGCCGACTATCGGAACATCCACAACGATATTCTTGCTTATGGATGCGGGGTCAATGTCGATATGTATTATCTTTGCCCTCGGAGCGAAGTTTTCAATCTTCCCCGTAATCCTGTCGTCAAAACGGCATCCCGCAGAGATTATAAGGTCTGATTCTACAACGGCATAATTGGCGTACTTGGTGCCGTGCATGCCGAGCATACCGAGAAATAAAGGATGATTTGCGGGTATGCTTCCCAGTCCCATAAGAGTAAAGGTAACGGGTATCCCCGCAGTCTCTATGAATTTTTTCAGTTCGGCTGAAGCATTTGCGCTTATAACCCCTCCGCCCGCTATAAGCAGGGGTTTCTTTGACTCTTTTATCAGCTTTGCCGCCCTTTCTATCTGCACGGGATGTCCCTCGTACGTGGGTTTGTAACTGCGCATTTCAATCTTCTCGGGATATTCAAATTTTGCCTCTGCCCTCTGCACGTCAACGGGCAGGTCAATAAGCACCGGACCGGGCCTGCCGGAAGATGCTATGTAAAAAGCCTCTTTCACCGTCCTGGCTATATCCTTAGCGTCTTTTATAAGATAGTTGTGTTTAGTTATAGGCCTTGTTATCCCCGTTATGTCAACTTCCTGAAATGCATCGCTTCCTATAAGATGCGTAGCGACCTGCCCTGTTATGGCGACCAAGGGTATGGAATCCATATACGCGGTGGCTATTCCGGTAACAAGATTGGTCGCCCCTGGTCCCGAAGTTGCCATGCAGACTCCCACTCTTCCGGAAGACCTTGCAAATCCGTCTACCGCATGTGCGGCGCCCTGTTCATGCCGGACGAGAACGAATTTTATGCCGCTATCGTACAGCTGGTCGCAAAAGGGCAATAAAACGCCGCCCGGATATCCGAAAATAATATCCACGCCTTCTTTTTTCAGGCTTTCCACCATAATCTGCGCACCGTTCATTTTCCCTCTCTCCTTTACCCCGTGTCTGAAGCCAGTGGATAGTGGTGTAGCGGTGGCATTTATGCCACTATCTTACAACAGTGCGATGAATCGCACCGCTACAAATACACTTATCACTGGTTTTTTACTATTGTCTGCTCGCGCGAGGAACCCACCGAAATTTTAGTGATTGGAACCCCCGTTATTTTTTCAATCCGCTCTATGTATCTTCTTGCGTTAACAGGAAGTTCTCCGTAACTCCTTGCCTTCCCTATGTCTTCATCCCATCCGTCAACCTCTTCATAAATAACGTCGCAACCGGAGAATACCTTCGTATTCAGCGGGTAATCGTTATAAACGGCGTCTTTAAACTTATATGCCGTGCATATCTTTATCTTTTTTATGCCGGAAAGAACGTCCAGCTTAGTCATAATCAACTCATCCAGCCCGTTCACCCTGCATGCAAACCTTACAAGCACAGCGTCAAACCATCCGCACCTTCTCGGCCTTCCTGTAGTTGCCCCGTATTCATTGCCTGTTTTTCTTAGATTTTCTCCCTCTTCGCCTTTAAGCTCTGTAGGAAAAGGTCCCATCCCCACTCTCGTCGTATAACTCTTGACCACGCCTATTATCCTGTCTATTTTCCTCGGCGATAATCCCAGCCCCGTGCATGCTCCGCCTGCGAAGGAATTTGAAGCCGTTACGTACGGATACGTGCCGAAATCTATGTCAAGGAATGTCCCCTGCGCACCCTCCGCGAGAACCTTCTTCCCTTTTTCTATTTCATCATTAAGATACAGCGTTATGTTTTTCGCCATCTTCTTCATCTTTTCCCTGTATCCGGAAGTCTCCTCGTAAATCTTTTCCATGGAAAGCATCTGTTCCTTGTAGTACTCTTTGAAAAGATAGTTTTTGAGCTCAAGGGCAATCTTCAGCTTCTCCCTGAAGATATCTTCTTCCAGAAAATCAATAACTCTTATTCCTATCCTGTTAAACTTGTCGGCATAAGTCGTGCCTATGCCCCTTCCCGTGGTTCCGAGGCTTCCTTTGCCCCTGAACTTGTCTTCAATCTGGTCCAGAGTCTTATGATACGGCAGTGTCATATGCGCGTTTTCTGCGATGAAAAGCCGCCCCTCAACGGATATGCCGTTCTTTTCAAGGTATTCTATTTCGTCAAACAGGGATACGGGATCGACGACAACGCCATTGCCTATAACGCACTCCTTGCCGGGATAGAGGATGCCTGAAGGGACAAGATGGAAGATATACTGCTTTCCATTTATAACCACAGTATGGCCTGCGTTGCCTCCTCCCTGATACCTCGCAACAATGTCCATACCCTCTGCAAGATAATCAATCACCTTGCCTTTGCCTTCATCTCCCCACTGCGTTCCCAACACCACCGTTACCATTATGCTCTCCCTGCAAAAACAGTGCGATAAATCCGTCAGTCCGCCTAAGCTTTGTGGCGGAGCACCGCTACTTTAGCCTGTCTACAATCGCTTCGCCCATCTCCCTGGTGCCTACGCAATTTTTTTCGCCCGGGTCTCTGAAATCATAGGTAAGATTTTTCCCCTCGCGTATAACGCCGGCGAGGGCCTGCTCAATCTTAGACGCCTTTTCGCTTTCCCCTATGTAATCAAGCATCATAATTCCGGCAAGAAGCAAGGCCGCAGGATTAACCTTGTTCAGCCCCTTGTACTTGGGCGCGCTTCCGTGAGTCGCCTCAAAAACCGCAATATCCTCGCCTATATTGGCGCCCGGAGAAAGCCCGAGCCCGCCCACCAGTCCTGCGCATAAGTCGGAAAGAATATCCCCGTACAGATTGGGGCATACCAGCACGTCGTAAAGCTCCGGCTTCTGGACCAACTGCATCGCCATATTGTCCACAATCCTGTCTTCAAACTTAATATCAGTATACTCCGCCGCAACCTTTCTCGCAACATCAAGAAAGAGTCCGTCGGTAAATTTCATTATGTTCGCCTTGTGCACGGCCGTAACCTTTTTGCGCCTGTTTTTCATTGCATATTCAAAGGCAAACCGCACTATCCTTTCCGAATTTGCCACGGAAATCGGTTTTATGCTGATGCCTGCGTCTTCTCCAGTCTCCTTTCCGGTTTTATCCTTTATAAACCTTATCAACTCCCTTGTTTCCTCTTTGCCTTTCTCAAACTCTATCCCGGAATACAAATCCTCCATATTTTCTCTAACCACAACCATATTCAGGCCGGAATACCTGCTTCTTACGCCTTCGTAAAACTTGAACGGCCGCAGGCAGACATAAAGATTAAACCTCTGCCTTATGTAGACATTCACGCTCCTGAATCCGCTTCCCACGGGCGTCGTAAGAGGCGCCTTAAGACAAACCTTGTTTTTTGCTATTGATTCAAGGGCGCCGTCTGGAATAGGCGTTCCGTATTTCTCAAGAGCGCTTTCCCCCGCCTGCTGTACATCCCAGTCTATGTCGACCCCAGCGGCTTCAATACATCTTTTTGTAACCTCTGTAATTTCCGGGCCGATTCCGTCCCCCGGTATCAAAGTTATCCTGTATCCCATCAACTTCTCTCCTATAGCTTGAACCCTTTATTCTTCTTAATGTAGTTTACAACGCCGCCGGATTTTATTATTTTCTGCATGAAATCCGGAAGCACCGATGATTTTATCACGGTTCCCCTGGTAATGTTTTTCAACTTTCCTTTTTCCACATCCGCTTCCACAACGTCCCCCGCGTCAATCCCGTCAGTATCCGCTTCTATGAGAACTAAACCCACGTTAATCCCGTTCCTGAAAAAAATCCTCGCGAAACTTTTCGCGATGACGACCGGTATCCCCGCATGCTTTATTACCAGAGGCGCCTGCTCCCTGCTTGAACCGCAGCCGAAATTCCTGCCTCCGATTATAAAATCCCCTTTTTTAACCTTCTTATAGAATTCCGGGTCTATATCCTCCATCAGGTGCGTTGAAAGCTCCTTCATGTCAAGTGTCTTGAACTTATATTTCCCCGAGATGATATAATCCGTGTTTATATCGTCTCCGAATTTATGCGCA
>JAFGKM010000074.1 GCA_016928555.1 Candidatus Omnitrophota bacterium
ACGACAGGGGAAAAATATCACGGGATGCCCGTAAAAAATATTCCTACGATGCAATCGGCAGACAGCTCACGGCAATATATGAAAAAGTTCTGGCAGAAAGGATGAATAATGGATAAAAGCACCCCTCTTGTCAGTGTAATTATACCCGTATATAACAGGGCGGAGTTATTGGACAGAACACTTAAAAGCATTCTATCCCAAACTTACAAGAATCTTGAAATTATAGTGATAGATGATGGTTCCAGTGAAGATATAAAAACCATTATTAACACTTTTGGCGACGGCAGGACAGTCTATTTAAAACACAATGCAAACAAGGGGATATCAGCGGCACGCAACACAGGGCTCGCGGCGGCAAAAGGAGACTTTATAGAGTTCCTTGACTCTGACGATGAATATCTTCCGGAAAAGACGGAGCGGCAGATTGAAATACTCAAGAAAACTGGGGCTGACGTCGTTTATTGCGCAAGGTGGATATGTAAAAACGGCTTTAGAAAATATGAACTGCGCAAACGCTGGTTCTGTCTCCTACAGCAAATTATGATGAAAAAAGAGTGTGTTGAAAAAATTGGGAGGTTTGATGAATTATACTTCAATACAACAGATGATAAAGACTATGTCTATAGGCTCAGTAAGGTCTGCCGTTTTGAAGGAACAAGAGAACCCCTCGTTTTAAACTATGATACACCTAACTCTGCCAGTAAAAAGTTAATCAATTTGTATAATGGTAATAAACTGTTTATTGAAAAACACACCGATACGCTGCCCAGAAAGGAAAAGAGTATATTATTCTACAAACTCGGCAGATATTCCATGAAGGTCGGCAAGATAGATGAAGGATACAAAACGTTTTTAAGAGCATACACCATCTACCCATTTAATGCCGACGCCTTGAGAAAACTCATAAGAATATTTCCTCTCTTTCTATTTCATCGCTTAAAACGCAAGGAAGGGAAAAAAGATTAAAAGCTTTGTAATCCTGACAAAGCGAACTTGCCAAAAACGCCAACCCGCTAAACCACAATGCCTGCCGGCGCGTCAAACTGCAAGACGGTAAACCTTACGGGCGGCTTATTGCCGGAGGACGGTTTATGTGGTAAAATAAGAAAAAACGGGACAAAAATAAAATGAAAAAACGGGAGCGGATATTTTTTTTATTGCTGGCAGTTGTTTTCTTTGCAGGATGCTCCCGCGGAAGCAGGATGCCTCCCGAGGAAGCGTTAAAAATCGCCATTGAAAGGTCCGGCCCTCAGGACGGTTTACTTACCCCTGAAGAAAGTTTAAGACAACCCGTTCCGGAGGAAAGCGCCCCTGCAGTAAACCCTTTCACCGCAAGAAAACCTTACGTTCTTTTCCCTCCTTCCGCAGAAATTGAACCGGCAGTGCCTGAAGAAGCACCCATCGCCTCCGTACCTGCAGAAACAGAGAAAGAGTCGCCGGAAGAAGCGATAGAACCTGCTCCTGAAGAGACCGCTGCGGTCGCAAAGATACCCGCCGCGGAGAAACCGGCTGAAACTAAAAAACCGCCTGACTTAACAAAAAAACCTTCTCCTCCTGTTGAAAACCTGTCTTTTATTGAAAACTGGAACGGAGAATGCCTCGTGTACAGGACCACATGGAATTCCATACAATTCGGCAAGGGGCTGCTCGCATGCAGAGAGACGGTCAACAACTACGGAAACGTCTACCATATCGTAGGTTTAAGCGTGCCGGAAGAAAGAATGATGGGGATGGGAATGGGGCTTTACAGGATGGATGCTTTCATTGACACCCGGACGCTCCTTCCGTATTACTACTATCAATACAGCAAAAATAAAGCAAAGGAAGACATTCTGGAGATACGTTTTGAGTGGCATAACGGCAGGTACCTTTCAAAATACAGGAAATTCAACAACGGGAAGCTTTACAGCACGAAAGAAACGATCATAAAACTGCCTGAAACGGCTTATGACGGAATATCCATATTTTACGTAGCTCGGACGTTCAACCTTGAAAAAAACACGTCCTTAACCGTACCCATAGCATTCAGGGAGCTTTGGGACCTGACAATACAGATGGCGGGGAAAAAAACGGATACCGTGCCCGGAATGGGGAAACGCGAGGTTTACGTTTTGAAGCCGCAGGCAAAAGGCGACGAGGGCTTTTTCACAAAGGGCTCAATGGACCTGTGGATTACGGCCGACAGGAAAAGACTGCCAGTATATCTTGAAGGAAAGGTGGCATTCGGCAAAGCGCGGATGTCCCTGATATCCGAACTAAAACTTCCGGACGGCGCAACCTTCGACGCGGAAACAATCACCGGCATCCTGAACAGATGCAATTAAATGAAAATCCTTTCTATAGAAACCACATCCGAGTTATCCGGCACAGCCTTTCTGGAAGACGGAGAGATTCTCTCGGAGTATTCTTTCAAAACCGCGGATGCCGCAGGGAGTCTTATCCGGCATATTGACACTGTCCTTAAAGACAGCCATTGCAGGCCGGTCGAGCTTGACCTGATAACGGTGTCCGCAGGTCCGGGGCTGTGGACGGGCATACGGCTGGGGATGGGCGCCGCCAAAGGCCTTGCCGCGGCTTTCAAAACGCGCATTTACTGCGTCGGAGCGGCCGAAAGCCTGTTTTTTGCCGTAAAGGAATTCAAGATGCCCGCTTTCTGCGTTGTAAATGCATACAGGGGAAAAATACACCTGTCTTACTTCAACGGGAAGTTTAGCTATAAAGGCTATACGACAAAAACAGTTGACGCCGGCGAAATTCACGAAATGTGCCGGAAGAAAAAGGTATTGCTCACCGGACCGGGGATATCAATCCTTCCCGAAAAAACAAAAAAACTGAAAACTGTTACTATACCCGCAAAAAAACTGTTGTACCCGCAGGCAGGGACAAACGCGCTTCTGGCTGTAGAAAAAATCAAAAGGGACGTGCCTTCACTGCCCATGAATCCCTACTATGGAAGATAAAGAAAAGATTAAACTGTCTTTTGTCGTTTCAGGTTCGGAGATAGGCGGGTCGGAAAAGATGATTCTCCTCATGGCGGAAAGCCTGCCTCCGGAAATCTTTCATCCGGCCGTTGTTTTCGCAATAAAAGGCGCCGGTAAATTCACGGAAGAGCTAAGCCGCAAATCCATAAAAAACCGCGTTTTCAATCTTAAGGCAAACCCTTTTGAATTCACAAGGCTTTTAAGGGCTCTCAAAAAGGAATCTCCCGATATAATCCACTCTTTCCTCTTCTACGGCAACCTCGCGGGCAGGATAGCCGGCAGGCTCTTGAAAACGCCGGCCGTAATCTCGTCCCAGAGAAGTACCGACCCGTGGAGGACAAAACTGCACTGGTTCGCGGACGGACTCACGTCAAGATGGGCTGACATGATAATTTCCAACTCCCACGCCGGGAAAAAAGCCCTGGCGGAAAAAACGGGGATACCGGACGAAAAAATAGAGGTGATACCCAACGGCATTAAAATTGAGAAATTTTCCGCCGCTTACCGGAGGGAAGATTTCGGGATAAAGGCGGGAGAGCGCATTGTAGGAACGGTAGGCAACCTGCGCAGTCCGAAGGGGCATAAGCACCTCGTGTCCGCGGCTCCTCTCATCCTGAGAAGATTTCCGAATGTACGGTTTATAATAGCGGGTGAAGGAGAGCTCAAACAAAAGCTCGTTGAACAGGCGGATAAGGCGGGGGTTGCGGAAAGGTTTATTTTCACAGGCTTCATCCCCGATGCCGCAGGAGTAATGGAGCTGTTCGACGTTTTTGCCTTCCCGTCCCTGTGGGAGGGCTGTCCCGTGAGCCTGCTGGAAGCGATGGGCAGGGGAAAGCCCTGCGTTGCATTTTCCGTGGGAGATATCCCTCATATCATAGAGGACGGCTTGAGCGGATTGTTAATCCCTCCCGAATCACCTGAAAAGCTTGCGGAAGGGGTAATCTCTCTTCTGGAAGACGGCAGGCGGAGCGGACAGATGGGGGAAAATGCAAAAAAGCGCGTGGAAACAGAGTTTTCCTTTGACGCCATGATGAGGAAATACACCGCCGCATATATTGGAATTCTGGAGAAGTTGAGAAACAAGGTTGTTGTCAGATAATATTGGAATAGCGGCACCACCGGGCGGCTTTCTTAAGGCGGGACATTTACCCGCCGAAGCTTCAGCGAAGGATGGGCTTGCCCGCCCCGGCGATGCGCAAAAAATTAAAGCTTTTTCCTGCAATAAAAATACCTAATACAAAAAAAGGGTTGATTTAAAGGACAAGAAAGGGTAAAATTTCCACTGCGTTTTCTGAAAGGACCGACTATGCACAAAACGAAGAAAAAACAGACGGTTGACTGGTTTAAATCGCTCTTCATAGCACTGGCAATTGCGGTGTTTGTGAGGATTTTCCTTATAGGGAATTTTCAGATTCCCTCAACCTCAATGGTCCCCACGCTGGACATAGGAGACCGCCTGCTTTCAAACAGCGTGATTTACAAGATACGCCGGCCAGAAAGGGGAGAGGTCGTTATCTTTAAATACCCAGAAGACCCAAAACGTGTTTTCGTCAAAAGGATGATAGGACTGCCGGGGGAAAAAGTCATGATTAAAGACGGCGCAATATACATAAACGGCGCACCGGTAAAAGAAGATTCCGTTGCGTCAAGGTACTATTACGGCGACGGATACTACGGTAACGGAACCGAGCTGGATATCCCTGCCGGAAGTTATTTTGTACTGGGAGACAACAGCATCAACAGCAAGGACAGCAGGTACTGGGGATTCGTGCCGGAAAAAAATCTTCAGGGAAAGGCGGTATTCACATACTGGCCCCCGTGGCGTATGGGATTTGTCAGGTAAGCGGGAGAGGATGCAATGCACAGGAAAAAGGAAACGGGAGAAACAACGGTTATACGGGTGCAGGATTTGAATAAACTGAAAGAATCTTCCCTGAAACTGAAAGACATTGAAAAGGCGCTTGAGGAAAAGAAAGCTGAAATTCTTGAAATAAAAGAGCGGTATTTAAGGACGGCCGCGGAGTTTGACAACTATAAAAAGCGCACGGAGAGGGAAAAGAGGGACATATTTAAATTCGGAACGGAAACCCTTGTTTTGCAGCTCCTTCCGTTTGACGACATATTTGAGGCAGTCGTGAAACAGATGGAGAACAACCCCTCCCCGGAATCGGTCCACAAGGGACTTGAAATGCTTAAGAAGGAATTCACTAAACTTCTCGACGGCATCGGGGTAAAGAGGATAGAAACTGAGGGAAAACCGTTTAACCACGAGTTCCACGAGGCGGCAGAGACCGTGGAAACCGAAGATTATGAAGAGGGCGCAATCATTGAGGAAGTGAGGAGCGGCTATTCGTTCCACGATAAGATTTTACGGCCGGCGCTGGTAAAAGTGGCAAAGAAGCCGGCAGCGGAAGCCGCCGACAAAAATGAAAATCCTGTCCCCGGCAAAGATTAACCTTTTTCTTGAAACCGGAGCTGTTGAGAACAAACTCCACAGGCTGGTATCGCTTGTAGACATAGTCGGCCTTTACGACGCAATTGAGATAGAAGAATCCTGCTCGGACGAGGTCATATTCCATTCCCAGTGGGACATCCCTGAAAATAACACCGTAACGAAAAGCGTTGCACTCCTTAAAAGCATATCCGGCATAAAAAAGAGCGTCCGTGTAAAAATCTTTAAACAAATACCTCCAGCCAGCGGGCTCGCAGGGGGAAGTTCAAACGCCGCGGCAGTATTGAAAGCCCTCGTAAAAATGTGGAATATTCCCTTAAGCGCCGAAGAACTATTCCGCATAGCGGGCCGGATAGGAAGCGACGTTCCCCTCTTCGTACACGGAAAAAGGTGCGTTATAGAGGGCACCGGCGGCATTATACGAAAAGACGGGATTCCCTCCTCGCCGTTTGCCTACCGCCTTTTCATACCGCCTTTCGCCGTTTCAACGCGCGATGTGTACTCGCGTCTGGACTCCGTGAATAGGCGGGGCAATTTGACAGAGGCGGGGGAAAAAATTAAACTTTTACTTGAAAGCATTGAATGTAAAGATATTGACAAAATGGAAAGCCTCATGGAAAACAGGCTGGAAGAACCGTATTTCAGCTTATGGGGCCGGGCAAGGGAGGTGAAGGAGGCTACAGAAAAGCTGACGGGAAAAAGATTGTTTGTCTCCGGAAGCGGCGGAACACTTTTTTCCGTTTTTGCAGACAGCACAGAGGCCGGAAAAGAGATGCTTCCGGCAAATGCCGCGGGATGGAAAAGTCTTGTCGTTGAGAGCATTAGAGCTTCTTAGAAAAGGAGGATACGATGCAAATCACAGAAACGAGAATTTCTCTTGTGGGCAGGCCGAACAGCAGGTTGAGAGCATATGCTTCCGTAACTTTTGACGACGTTTTCGTAGTGAGAGACATCCGAATCATTGAAGGCAAAAACGGGCTTTTCGTAGCCATGCCCAGCAAAAAAATGCAGAGAGACTGCCCCAAATGCGGATTTAAAAATCCCATCTCAAATAAGTTCTGCGGTTCATGCGGCGGCGCCCTCAATCCGGTTGACGAAGAAAAATTCACGCCTTCTCAACAGCACAGGGACCTTGCGCATCCCATAAAAACCGAATTCCGGGATTACATCCAGGAAAGAGTCCTTGCCGAATATAAAAAAGAAGAGACAAAATAAGGACGTTTTTTAATCTCTTCCCGGCATCATTGTTCCGCAATCAATATAATGAATACCTATATATATACCGCCCTTGATAAGGAAGGGAAAAGGATTACGGGCAGTCTGGACGGCGAAGTAGCCTCCGCTGTTAAGAAAAGCCTGAAAGACCGGGGTTTTTACGTAATAGAGGTTTCGGAAAAAACTTCCCGCCCTTCCTTCTCGCCCGGAATAAGGGAAGGCGACATTGTAATTGCGATGAGGGAACTGGCGACATTCGTGAGTTCCAAACTCCCTTTAGACGAGTGCCTTACGGGGGTTGCCGTACAGATGAAAGAGGGCAAGCTTAAAAAAGTTTTTAAGGAAATTCAGAAAAAGATACGGGAAGGAAACAGTTTTTCGGAGGCGCTCAGGGATTTTCCCGCAATCTTTCCTGAGATGGTTATATCAATGGTGCGGGCGGGGGAAGAGACCGGCGCCCTTGATAAAATACTTTTAAGGATTTCCGATTTCATGGAAAAAAGACAGACGTTCAAAAACAGGATAAAAGCCATAATGAGCTATCCTCTCTTTATGCTTTTCATTTCCATAGCTGTTTTCATATTCCTGCTTTCCTTCGTAACGCCGACTATCACAAGGATATTCAAACAGATAGACATGGCGCTTCCTCTCCCGACCGTGATGCTTATAAGAATAAGCGGCTTTTTCAAATCGTCATGGTTTTATATAATCGCAGGGCTTATTTTCATATTCGCGGGATTTAAAAAGCTCTTTGCGTCAGAAAAAGGCGGGATGATTATGGATTTCATCAGGTTCAGAGTTCCTGTCCTGAACAACATCCTGCTGAAAAGGGAGATTGCCCTTTTCTCAACAACTTCCGCAACGCTTATAGAAGGCGGAGTGGACATCATAGAATCCTTCAGGATTGCGGGACAGGTGCTGTCAAGCCGCCTGCTTAAAAAAGAAATAGCAGAGATAGCGGAATCGCTGTCAAAAGGCGGTTCTCTTTCGTCGTCCTTCGGCAGCAGCAAATATTTCCCCTATCTGGTTACACAGCTGGTAACCGCGGGGGAACGGAGCGGAACGCTTCCGGAGATGTTCGGCAAGATAGGGGAGATATACGAAGAGGAAGTATCCCAGAGTTCCGCCAGACTGGCGAATTTTATTGAGCCGCTCATGATTCTTCTGATGGGCATAGTCGTGGGGCTGATAGTCCTGGCGGTTCTTCTGCCGATTTTCCAGATAAGCCAGTCCATCAGGTGAAGCGGGGATAAAAACAAATCCTCCCGCCCCCCCCTTGTCAAAAGGGGGATTAAGAGGGGATTTAAGGAGAGAAGATAAATGAAACGGAGAAACAGAAAAGCGGGTTTCACCTTCATAGAATTGATGGTTGTAATCGTCATACTCAGCGCTCTCGCAATGATAGTCGTACCGAGGTATTTTGAAAGGGTTGACGACGCGCGCATAACTGCGGCAAAGGTTCAGATAAAAAACCTTGAGCAGGCACTGCGGCTTTTTTACCTTGACAACGGCTTCTATCCCGGAACGGAGCAGGGGCTCCAGGCGCTCGTTGAAAAGCCGGCAACAGGCAGAATTCCCAACAAATGGAAAGAAGGCGGCTACCTTGACAAAAACACCGTACCGAAAGACCCGTGGGGCAACGACTATCTCTACCTTAGCCCCGGGAAAACCGGAGAGGACTACGAGATTATCTCTCCGGGCAGGGACAACAGGGAAGGGGGAGAGGGGCCCGATGCGGATATATCCAGCTCACAGATATAGAATCCACCCGGAGACAGGCAGAAGCCGTCCAAACTCAATGTGCGGCTATACGTTTGTGGAATTGATGGCAGTCATACTTATACTGGGCTTTTTTTTTATCTGACCTTCCCTGCAATCAAGAACATCCTGCCTTCAAAAGACAACGAAAAAATTCTTGAGCTTGCGGATGCGTTAAGGGAAACAGCGAAATATTCCGCCGAGCAGAAACAGCCTTTTCTGTTCACCATAGACATGGACGCCGGCACCTATACGGCGGAGCTGGCTGATTACGCATACATTGACACACAGATTGAGGAAGGGTATGAACCTCCGGAGCCCGTTCGGTCGTCTCTGCAATTTGTCAGGGCAAGGAACTCTGCAAAAGAGGCATCCGGCGGCTCAATCTCTTTCCTTTTTATGCCTGACGGTACAAGGGAATTCGGAACAATCACCTCCATCGACCCTGATACCGAAGAAACATACACGGTTTTTCTCAACCCTTATCTTTCAGAGCCTGAAATCTTAGTCGGAGACATTGACTTCAATGAAACGTATCCGTTCTGACAAAAGCGGTTTTACACTGCTGGAGCTTATGATTGCCATAGCGATATTCGCCATAGCGGGCATCGCCAGCCTTGAATCCTACCTGCTTACGATGAGGCACATGCAGATAATAACCGAGGACAAAAACCTGAACCTGCTGTCAAGGGCGAAGATAGAGGAGCTGAAGAACGAAAAGGACGCTATTGATGAGGGAATCAGCGGAGGATTCGCCGCACCTTTTGAAAAATACGCATGGGCCATAGAACTCTCGGATTTAATCATAACCGACACCGAATACGGAGTCACCTTCATCCCTTACAAACTCAAGATTACTACGGCCGGCGGAGACTATACGTCGGTAACTCCTTTCTTAAAGACGGAGGAGGAAGAAACGTCAAATGAAACGGCACAGCCATAAAACCGGTGGATTTACCCTTATTGAAATATTAATCACGACTGTCCTTGTATTCATGCTTTTTATGCTTATATACGCCGTCTTCTTTTCCGTCACCAATGTCACGGCCGACCTTCAGAAAAAAATGAAATCTTCGGAAATAGCCTTTAAATTCCTCGATAAATTCAGCGGCGAAATGAAATGCATGATATTTGAAGAGGACGACCAGCCCGTACTTGAAGAGAAAAGCCTTTCATTCCTAACAACGGAACAGGCAGCGCTTTATCCGGTAAGGATAACGTATATTGTTGAAAGCGCACCGGATAATCTTGAAACCCTTGTAAGGAAACAGGAAAACCTGCTCAACGGCTACAATTTCACATTTCCCGTTCTGGAGAACTGCGGCAGGATAAGCTTCCTTTTTTACTCGGGTGCGGCATGGAACTATTACGCGGCTGAACCCGAAAAAGTCACCGGCATTGCCGTTGAAATAGAAGAAGGCGGAGAAACGGCCTTTTTTCCAGTAAAATTGTATAGAGACACAAAAGAAAAAAATGAAAAAGAATAGCGGAGTAGTCCTTATATTCGTGCTGGCGTTCACCGCGGCAATTTCTCTGCTTGCCATGTTTCTGCACGGCAAATCAAAGGACTACATCAATACATTCATGGACGTGCGGGAAAAACAGGATGCCGTAAACATCGCCGAGGCGGGAGTTGAAATCGGAAAGGCTCTTCTGGACAAAAGCAGAAAAACTCTCGGAGCGGCGGGCGGAGAATCCTTCACGGAGAGAGAATACATTCTGCCCGGGGACATAATCCTCTTCATAAACATAGAGGATGAAAACTCAAAAATTAACCCGTCCATGATTTTCAACAGGGAGAAAAACGAGACGAATACCCTGCTGATGGAAACTTTTAAAAACCTCTTCACCGTACTCGGCTGGCCGGACTCACTGCCCGATTCCCTGCTTGACTGGATAGACGAAGACGACATCCCGCGCACGGCCGGGGCGGAATCTTTCCACTATAAAACAGACGGTTTTGCGTACGTTCCGCCCAACAGAAACCTTTACTCGGCGGAAGAGATGCTTCTCGTCAAGAATTTCACCGTTGAAGCGGTCTACGGAGACGTTGAAAAAGACATCCCCGGCTTAATAAACTTTATAACTTCCTTTTCTGATGGTAAAATTAACGTTAATACCTGCCCGCCCATGGTATTGAGCGCGCTGGGATTCCCTGCGGCCGACGTTGAAAGGATAACGGCGGAGAGAGCGGAAAGGCAGATAGAGGAGCGATTCCTGACGGAAACGAACAAAGAAGTTTATACAAAGAACAAAAGCATAATCGTTTTCAAAAGCGGTTATTTCATTATCAGGGCAAGCGCGATAACCGACAGAGGCATTGAAAAAACAGCGAGTGCATACGTGAAAAAATCCGATAAAACCGCAGAGACGGTGAGGATGGAAGCCAGATGACAACCGTTACGTTTTACATTCAGAAAGACGGGATTATTTACAAGCTGAACGGAGGAAAGGGGGCGGAGCAGGGCAAAATTCAGAATGCCGACGCGGAAAGTTTTTTGTCGCAGAAAAAGCCCGGCAGGCTGAACGTCATTCTCCCCAAACCCGAGTTGATTTTCAGAAAGATTCAATTCCCTTTCTCCGGCAGAAGAAAGATAAACCTCGTGCTTCCGTCCGAACTTGAAAACATGCTCCCCGAGGACCCGTTAAGCTACCGTTACTCTTTTGAATTCTTCTACGCCGGCAAAAACAGAACCGACGTCAATGTATATGCAATACAGGAAATAACATGCAGTTACTGGAAAAACCTCGCAAAGAAACACGGCGCAAAACTCTCTTTCTTCTCTGACGCCCTGCTTTTTAACGGCCTCCTCAACCAGTACACCGCTGAAAAAAATCACATTGCCGTCTACGGCATTGAGGACTACCTGCTTGTCAACATTACGGAAAACGGCATCCCTTCCGGCTTCTACTCTTACGATTTCAAGCCGTCGGGAAACGCGGAGGTCAGAGAGCTGATAAAAGACATAATCTCGCGCAAGGACCTCCCTGTATTCGTATATGCGGAAGACAGGATTAAACAGGAATTCCTGCCTGCAGGAACAAAAATCAACACTATGGAAATTCTCCCCGGCATAGAAAAGCAGTTTCTCTTCCACAGCCTCGCCTCCGTCAAGGCTTTCAAAAAACTTCAGCCCGCAAAACTTTCCCATGTAAAAAAACTGCCGGTGTACGGCATGGCCCTTGCAGGCATACTGCTCATAGCTTCAATCCTCTCTTTCTCAACATACCTCAGGGCGTCAGGCAAACAGCGGCAGATAGACAAACTGAATGCGGACATGAACGGGATGTTCGCGGCGGCTTTCCCGGAGGCAGCGAAAATAGTAGACCCGCTCGCGCAGGCAAAGGAAAAGGTTTTAAACGGGCAGGGGAGCGCGGCCCCCGGATTTCCCTCTGTGCTGAAGAACATGGCGGAGATAACGTCCCTGTTTCCCGAAGGCATGAATGCGCAGGTTGACCAGTTCACCGTATCGGGAAACAACATTACCGTATCGGGAAGCGTAGACACTCTTAGGTCTCTCGAAACGGTAAAAACCAACATAGAAAATTCCAAAAATTTCACCATAACAAATATGGGCACAATCTCTTTTGACTCAAAAAACAGGGTGAATTTCAACATAACAATAGGCATAATTTAAGATGAACAAAAGAAAACTTTTCCTGCTTGTAGTCCTGCTGGCGGTATTCGCGGAATTGAGGCTTGTTTATTTTCCCCAGAAGAAAAAAATCATCTCCCTCAACAAGCTGATATCGGCTAAAGAGAAAGACAGGGATGAGCTTTCAGCGCTGTGCGTGGAATACGCCTCAAAGAAAAACGGAGACAGTGAACCCTCCCTGAAGATTGCGGAGAAAAACTTTTCCCTCTTTTCATACGCGGGGAAACTCATAGAGAAGCAAAACCTTGAAAGAAGCATCGCAGGCATACAGCCCCTTGCGCCCGCCGAGAAAGAGGGCTACATCACGGAAAGGACGCGGCTGTCCTTGAAGGGGACAACGCTTAAGCAGTTGTACGACTTTCTCTACGAGATTGAAGTAAAGGAAAACGCCGTTTACATAAGCGATTTCAGGATGCGGAGAGACAAGGAAAAACCTGCTTTCCTTACCGCGGAGATTGAACTCGCCGCCGTAAAAACCTCCTCCTCCGATTAACTTATAAGCAAGTAGTGAATGGATTGAGTTTGCCGGAGAGCAAGGCGGCAAGGAGGAGGCAACGAGGCGTATGCAAGAAATACTCCGAGGAAGCCGACGACGCAGCCAACGCCGCTCTCCGTGTTAAATCAAGCCATTAATAACATGAAAGACATCTACCTGATAGACGGCAGCAACCTAATCTACCGCTCCTTCTATGCCATAAAAGACCTTAGAACCTCGTCGGGGAAACTAACCAACGCAATCTACGGCTTCACCTCAACGCTTCTGAAAATCCTCAAAGAAAGAAAACCCGATTACATCTGCGTCCTCTTTGACCTCAAGGCGCCCACCATGAGGCACGACGCCTTTGCCGGATACAAAGCCCAAAGAAAACCCATGCCGGACGAGCTTGTTGAACAACTGCCCCTCATAAAAAAGATGTCGGAACTTCTGGGGATAAAGCAGATTGGAAAGGAGGGTTACGAAGCCGACGACCTTATAGCGACGCTCGCCGGTAAATTCAGGTCCGGCGACAGCCGCATTTTCATCGTAACGGGCGACAAAGACATAATGCAGATACTGGACGAAAACATATTCATGCTCAACCCCGACGGCTGGAAGACCTTCACGGTCGATGACTTCCGGGAAAAGTACGGGCTGAACCCCTCGGCGATGCCCGACATCATAGGGCTTGCAGGGGACTCCTCCGACAATATACCCGGGGTTTACGGAATAGGCGAGAAGACCGCTCTGAAACTCCTTAGTGAATACAAGACTCTGGAAAACCTGTATGAGAACCTCCTGAACATAAGCCAGGAAAAAACAAGGATGCGGCTGGAGGAAAACAGGGAAAACGCCTTCATGAGCAAGGAGCTCGCAATTCTCAAAAAGGACGCGGACGTGGATGTAAAAGCGGAAGACATCCTGATTTCAGAGCCGGACGCAAAAGAACTCCTTGAAACTATTGAACGGCTTGAGTTCAGAAAACTTGCCGCGCAGATAAAGGAACTGTATCCCTCCGTTGCGGATTCCTGCATGCGGGAAGATGTCATAACCGCCTCCACGGGAGAGTCAGTCTCTCTACCCGAAATCAAAACAACCCCTTCGCAATTCAGGGAATTCTTTGAGAACGAAGGAGTGGAAAAATACGGCTTCAACCTCAAGGACGCCATAACCTTTCTTGCCGGCAAGGGCATCTCTTTCAGAAACCCCGCCTTTGACTTTGCGGTGGCGCGGCATCTCACCGGCAAAATCCCGGATGCGGCGGACTGCCTGTCCCTGCTTGAAAAATACCGGCAAACCCTGAAAGAGATGGAGATTGAACGCCTCTTCTACGGCGTTGAGATGCCGCTGGTAAAAACCCTCTCGTGGATGGAAATGAGCGGGATAAAGACAGACAGGAAATTTCTTGAACAGCTCACGGAGGAATTGAACGGCGAACTTAAAATCCTTCAGGATAGGATATACATGGAGGCGGGCGAAGTCTTCAACATCAACTCATCCCAACAATTGGCGGCCATACTCTTTGAGCGGCTGAAGCTCCCCGTGCAGAGAAAAACAAAAACCGGCTACTCAACCGACACTTCCGTACTGCAGGAGCTTGCAGATAAACACCCGCTCCCGAAACTGCTCCTTGAATACAGGGAACTTTACAAGCTGAAGTCAACCTACGCCGAAGGGCTTATCCCATTCATAAGCCCGGCCGACGGCAGGATATACCCGACCTTCAGCCAGGTATCAACCTCCACCGGCCGGTTGAGCTGCAGCAACCCCAACCTGCAGAACATACCGGTCAGGACGGAGCGTGGCAGTCAGATAAGAAGGGCTTTCTCCTGCGAAGAAGGAAACATCCTTTACTCTTTTGACTACAACCAGATAGAATTGCGCATCCTCGCCGATTTCTCGGACGACCCGTATCTGGTCAACGCCTTCAGACAGAACAAGGACGTCCACAGCGAGACAGCCGAAATCCTCTTTTCGCAGGATTCCCTTTTCACGCCATCAACGCCCTCCGCCGGGAAAAAAGACCGCAGGAGGATGGCAAAGACCATAAACTTCGGAGTCCTTTACGGAATGAGTCCGTACGGGCTTTCCAAAGAACTCAAAATCCCGGTAAGTGACGCCGAGAACTTCATAAAGGAATATTTCTCCAAATTCAAGGGGATAAAAAACTACATCGACCGGACGCTCTCCGGAGTTGAAAAAGACGGCTATGTCTCAACGGTGCTCAAAAGGCGCCGCTACATCCCCGACATAAAAAGCGCAAACAAAAACCTTAAGGAATTCGCAAAACGCGCCGCGATAAACATGCCTGTCCAGGGCTCGGCCGCGGATTTAATCAAGCTTGCCATGAACGGCGTCTATGAATACTTCATACGCGAGAAACTGAAGAGCAGGATGGTTCTGCAGATACACGACGAACTTCTCTTTGAGGTATGCCCGGGCGAGGAAAAAAAGATAGCGGAGAACGTCAAAAACATCATGGAAAACGTCCTGCCGCTCAAGGTACCCATTAAAGCAGACGTCAAACACGGCCCCAACTACCTCGATATGGTAGGATTATAACCTGTACTGTCCCTTCAATCAATGCTAAATTTCAACGAAGATTCCACTCATCCGTAAAAACCGTTGACGGGGAGGGGGAAAAGAGATACAATAGGACGGACAAGGAGCAAAATGCAAAGAATACAAAAAATAGCGGTTATACTGTTTTTAGTGACGGCATTGCGCGGATTCGCCTATTGGGAATGGACGCCAAAAACAGGCAGGTGGGTAAATCCGAAATACGCAGTGCAGGAGACGGCGAAAGAGCAGTTTGAACTGGCGGAGAAGTACAGAAAGGACGGAGCGGTCAAAAAAGCCATCGCCGAGCATGAAAAATTGTTGAAACACTACGCCGGCGCGGAATACGCGGCACAGTCCTGTTTCGCCCTCGGGGAAATATACCAGTCTCTGGGAGACGTAAAGGAGGCTTTCAATTACTACCAGAAGATAGTGGACGGCTACCCGTCTTCTCCTCTTGTGATGGAGGCGGTGAAGAGGCAGTCCGCAATAGCCGAAGAGACCCTGCAGAAAAGTTCCATAAAATACCTCGGCAGGCAGGAGGAAAGAGGAAAGATGATGGAGACGGTGGTTGAAAGCCATCCCTACGGCGAAGACACTCCCGAAAAAGCCATCCTGTTGGGACAGTTTTACGTTGAGATAGAGGAATTCGGGAAGGCAAAAGAGGTCTTTGAAGGCATAGCGACGAGGTATACAAACCCTGCGGTTATTGAAGAGGCGAAGTATAACCTGATAAGGGCGGAGTTTCTTGAGACGCCGGACGTGTCAAAGGACACCGTGCAATACGCCGAGGTGGGGAAAAAAATAGACTCTTTCCTCAAGCTCTATCCGGAGAGCGTTTACAGGCAGGACGTTATCTCAATCCGGGACAGCCTGTCAGAGAGGGAAGCGAAGAAATATTTTGAGATAGCCGTATTTTACGAGCGGGCGGGGAAAAAGGATGCGGCAAAATACTATTACAAGATACTCGCACAAGATTACCCGGAAACCGAATATGGCAAAACTGCGGCCAAAAAAATTGGCGCTTCTGATTAGCGCATGCTTTCTTCTGAGCGGATGCGGGTATAAATTCGTTGCCGGAGGACAGCCGAAGATAACCGTTAAGCCCGTTCTGAATTACTCGTTACAGCCTCTTGCGGATATATGTCTCTCCGAAGCCGTGAAAAAGGTTTTTGTTGAATACCCCGATTTTTCCCTCGTGAATTCAGAAGCCGCGGCGGATTACGTCCTGCATTTAAAAATAAACAGATGGAAGAGGAAGCCGGTATTTTTTTCGCGAAAAGACTCCAAGGATATAGCCATCGCCGGCTTTGAAACTGAAACCGAAATATCTCTGTTCAAAAACGGGGAGAACATATTCACGGAGACTGTAAAGGAAACTTTTTCCGCATCGCTGGCGGAAGAATACAGGGAAGACTATGTTCTTGAGAAAATATCGCAGAAGCTTGCCGAAAAAATCTATTTCAGGGTTCTTGACAAAAGATGAAAAAGAAAGATTCTGACAACCATATAATCCTTGGAATGCCGGAAAGAGCGGAAGATATTAAATTCAAGCTCATAGAAAGGTACGGACTGAGCGATTTTGACGTGAAAAGCGTATTTGCAGACGAGACGCCTTTCCAGAAAATTCTTGAAGATATTGAATTCCTGCCGGTTTTCTCCCCAAAAAAAATACTTTTCATCAGGAACTGCGAGAAGATAAACACCGAAGGATGCAGGATATTGAAGGAGTATTTTGACAACCCGCCGGCCCACATATGCATCATACTCAGCGGGAAGAGCGTAAAGGAGCCGCTGGAAAAGTTTGTGGAAGAAGAAGCTGAAGAGGAGGTTGACAGGAATGCGCTTTTCCCCGCCGTTTTCCGTTCAAGCCCGTGGGATAAAAACGACAACCTGATAAGGCTCTTCAGGGAGCACATAAGAAACAACCCCGTGGATTTCACAAGCGCCGTCACCGCCGCCTGCATGTACCTGAGGAATACGGTCAAAAAGCAGAAAAAGGCCGATAAGCGAATACTGAACAAGTATGCGGAACTGCATAAACTGGATTTTAACCTGAAGACAGGCAGGCTGCGCCCCGGAGCGGAGCTTGAAATCTTTCTTATCTACCTGCTATTTGGATGAGCCCGTCTTAACGCCGTATTTGTTTTTAAACTTTGCCAGCCTGCTTTTCTTTCTGGCGGCGGCATTCTTGTGGATTACGCCCTTTGCGGCGGCTCTGTCTATGGATTTACAGGCCTTTTTCAACAGTTCTGCGGATTTCTCATCCTGGTTGAGAACCGCTTTCTTGGTTTCCTTCACAGCCGTTTTTACGGCGGCCTTCTTCATTCTGTTGCGGGTCCTTCTTCTTGCCTCCTGTCTCTGCCTCTTCATTACCGAAGGTTTTCTTGCCATTTTTTCTCTCCTTTTGCACTTTCAGCGTTTCAATCTATGATTTTAAACGGTATGATATTATCACAAACTAAACCCTTTGGCAAAATTACCTGTCTTAATATACGGGAATGATGAACAACAAAACGGCAGACTTTGACGAATATTACCGGGAATTCGCCAAAAAGCTTTATGCGCTGGCGTTTAAGATGGTGAACAACCAGCATGACGCCATGGATATAGTGCAGGAAAGTTTTGTAAAGGCGTATCAGAACTGGGATAAGTTCCGCGGAGATGCGGCAGTTTCTACATGGCTTTACAAAATCACGCTAAACCTCTCTTACGATTTCCTGAACCGGAGGGGAAGAGTTAGCATACTGCCGGTCACAAAGGATTTTGAGGACCGAAGGATACGCGGCGGAGAGAAAGAGATAATGAAATCGGATATGATTGACATCATAAAAAAGGAAGTTGATTCCCTTACGCCGAAACAGAAGTCAATTTTCATAATGAAGTCGTACGACGAGCTTACGTACAAGGAAATCGCAAAGATTATGAACAGCAGGGTGGGAACAATAAAAGCGTCGTATTTCCAAATAGTGCAGAAGATAAAAAAGTCCGTTGGGACAAAAATCCCCCCATACCCCCCTTTGTCAAAGGGGGGATTAAGAGGGGATTTAGAAAAAGGATGAGATTGCCACGCAAAAAACGCTCGCAACGACAAAAGGCGTCGGATTGCCGCGCCCCGAATTACAGGGCCCGCAATGAAAAGAAACACGGAGGTGAAACAAAATGAAATGCAAAGAGCATGAGGAAAGAATAGTTGATTATCTGGCGGGGGAATTGAGCGCCGCGGAAAGGGAGCGGATGGAGGCACACATCAAGATATGCGGCGAATGCACAAAAGCCCTTGAAGAATACAGAAACGTGCTATCCGCGGCTAAAGAGATTGAAATACCCGTGCCAAGCGAAGATTACTGGACAGCAGGGCTTGAAGAGGTCAAAAATTACCGGCCTTCCGGAAGATTCATCCTTAAGCCCGTTATCCTGATAGCCGGGCTGGTACTGGCCGTCTCCTTCTTCGCCTCAAGGATTTCCAATGACGGAAGGGAAAAGACGGCAGGCGTGAAAAACAACTATACGCTGGTCCTCCACAGGCTTCCTTATACGGAAGACGCACTGCTGGATAATATTGAGTATGTGGACGACGCCTCCGCAGGTGAAGTTCTCAACGTTCTGTTTGAGAACGGGAATGTGCCTTACACCAGCGTCTCTTACATCTACGAATAGATAGGTCTGCGCCCGCTTCCCGCCTAAGTTTGCGGAACATAATAATTGATAGTAATATATAAAGTAAATTTCCACGCAGTTGTGATGTTTGAAAATTTACAAACTGAAAAGTAAAAGCTCAAAAGTAAAAACTTCAGATTTGAAAAAACGCAATGTGCAGATTTTTTTTAGTTTTGACTTTTGACATTTAACTTTTGACTTAATTTAAAATGAGCAAAAACATTGAGATAGCCGACATTTTTGACAGCATCGCCGACGCCCTTGAATTCAAGAGCGAAAATGTTTTTAAGATTGCCGCTTACAGAAGAGCCGCGAGGGTACTGCGGGAATACCACGGCGACATTGACAAGGCACGGGAAAGAGGGACTATTTCCAATATGGAGGGGATAGGGAAGGGTATGGCGGAGAAGATTGAAGAATATCTTCTTACGGGAAAGATAAAAAAATACAGCGAAGTCATTTCAGACATCCCCGAAGGGCTTCTTGAACTGCTGAATATTCCCAACCTAGGGCCGAAAACGCTGTATCTCATATACAAGGAACTCGGCGTAAAAAATCTTGAAGAACTGGAGCGGGCGGCAAAAGGCGAGGGCATAGCCGGACTTGACGGCATGGGGAGCAAAAAAGCGGCGAATATCCGCAAGGGCATATCCCTCTACAAATTAGGAAAATCACGGACGCCTCTGGGGATAGTGCTGGCGGCCGCAGAGGAGCTCGCCGCTCCACTTAAAAAAACGGCTCAAAAGGTTTCGGCGGCAGGGTCCTTGCGCAGGATGAAGGAAACGGTGGGAGACATAGACATCCTCGCTTCCGGCGCAGACGGCGAAAAGATAATAGAGGCATTCATTTCGCACCCGTCGGTAAAAGACGTCACCGCAAGGGGAGAGACGAAAGTTGCGGTTATACTGGAGACGCGAAACATGCAGGCGGATTTACGGGTGGTTGAAAAGAATTCATATGGGTCTGCTCTTGTTTATTTTACCGGCTCCAAAGCGCACAATGTGAAAATACGCGGACTGGCAAAAGATAAGGGGCTCAAGGTAAACGAGTACGGGGTATTCAGAGGAGGCAATAAGATTGCGGGGAAAACCGAAGAAGAGGTTTACAAGGCGCTGGGAATGAAATGGATACCGCCGGAGTTGAGGGAAGACAGGGGGGAGATAGAAGCGTCCCTGCGCGGAAAACTGCCGCACATCATTGAAGGCACTGACATAAAGGGCGATTTCCACGTCCATTCAAATTACTCCGACGGCACCGAGGACATTAAAACCCTCGCGCTTGCGGCGAAAAAAATGGGTTATGCGTACATCGGCATTTGCGACCATTCAAAAACATCGCGCATAGCCGGCGGGCTTGACGAAGAAACGCTGAAGAAGAGGAATGCAGAAATTGACGAAGTGCAGAAGCAGGTAAACGGAATAAAAATTTTGAAGGGGATGGAAGTGGACATACTTTCCGACGGACGGCTTGACTACCCGGACATAGTCCTTGAAAAGCTTGATTTCGTAATCGCCGCCGTTCACCAGGGATTCGCCAAGAATGTAACCCACCGCATGAAAACAGCCATGGAAAATCCTTTTGTGGACATTATAGCCCACCCCACGGGGAGATTGCTCTCCGGAAGGGAGGGGTATACCATTGAGCTTGAAAGCGTCATGGAGCATGCGGCAAAAAAGCGAGTCGCACTTGAAATCAACGCTTCCGCTGACCGCATGGATTTAAACGATATCAACATAATGAAAGGGCAGGATTTCGGAGCGGGGTTTGCAATAGGTACCGACGCGCACAACACCGAGATGCTGGAACAGATGAAGCTCGGAATAGGCATGGCAAGAAGGGGCTGGCTCGAAAGAAAAGACGTGCTGAACACATTTGCATGGAAGGATGTTCCATTGAGAAGATACGGAAAAATCAAGTGAAACGTGAGTTTGTAGCGGTGCGATTCATCGCACAAAAAAATGTGGCATAAATGCCACCGCTACACTGCTATCCACTGGTTTTAACACGGGGTAAAGGAGGAGATGATGCTGCCGGTGATAATGGTAAAAGGAGATTCCGTCGGAGAAGTCTGGGAAAGTAGCCTCGTTGAATTATGGGAAAAGGGCATATCCGTGAGAACGGAATACGACCGCCCGGAAGACCCCGAGAGCAAAGATGCGACAATGATTATGGTCGTCAACAATCCTTTTTCGGAGCCGAGAATACACCTCGGGTTTCCGGGAGGAATGGAAGACCTTGAGAAATACCGGCAGGAGGTTGTGGAGGGAGTCCACGACCACTGGATAAACCCCGAAGAGAAAAAATGGACATACACGTACCACGACAGGCTTTTCAACTACAACATACCCGGGAGCGCTGAAACAAAAAAAATAAACCAGGTGGACTATATAATTGAAAAATTGAGCGCGGCGTCCTTCTCCCGTAGAGCGCAGGCAATAACATGGATACCTTTTTACGACCCGGAAACGTACGACCCTCCGTGCCTGCAGAGAGTCTGGTGCAGAATAATAAATGACGGCGGCAAATTGAGCCTTGTGATGAACGTGCACTGGCGTTCCAGAGACGCATACCGCGCCGCTTTTATGAACATATTCGGCCTGACCTGCCTGCAGAAGCACATCGCTGAAAGCATCGCAAAGAAAACGGAAAAGGAAATTGCGGTCGGCCAGTACACCGACATCACAGACGCATACCATATATACGGAGAGAGTTTCGCCGACTTCAGGGAACGGTTTCTGAACATCCTTGAGAAAAGGGATTTTTACAATCCCGAGCATACCAAAAGCAGGACGGTCAGAAGCGACAGCCCCGTTGCCCAGGCAGGGTTTGAATACGGAAAACAGCTGATTGAGACGGAGAAAAAAACGGGAAGGAAAGGGGCTACGATTTAAAATCCTTACCCCTCACCCCAACCCTCTCCCCCAAGGGGCGAGGGGAAAAAGGGAGGAGACAGGAAAGGAAAACTGCATGATGGAGAAGAAGACGGTTGTAATATTCGGAGCGGGGCAGATAGGCAGGGGATTCATAGGAGACATATGCAGCGGTTCCGGCTATTCGCTCGTATTCGTAGACGTTGATGAAAACCTGGTGAAGGCGCTTAACGGGGAAAAAGAGTATCCGCTCTGGCTGTTGGGGGAGGCAAAGACGGAACGGAAGATAACGGGGTTTTCGGCGCTAAGCTTTTCCGAGACGGATAAAATCGCGGAGGCAATATCCGGCACCGAACTTGCCTTCACGGCGGTGGGAGTGAACAACCTCCGCTCTCTTGCGCCGCTCATTGCGGCCGGGATTAAAAAGAAATCCGCCGAAAAACCGGCCTCGCACCTGAACATCGTAATATGCGAAAATCTGCTCGGCAGTGCAAAAGTCCTTAAAGAATCCGTAGAAAAGCATCTTGAGGGACATTCCCTGTCTTTCCTGAATGAAAAAACCGGTTTTGTAGAAACGGTTGTCAGCAGGATGGTTTCACCCCTGCCGGAATCACTGCGCAGGGAACAGCCGCTTCTGGTGACCGTTGAGCCGTATAACGTGCTTCCCGTGGACAAGAAGAAATTCAAAGGGGAAATCCCCACGGTAAAGGGCTTTTACCCTGTTGAAAATCTTTTCCCGTATGAAGAGCTCAAACTGTTCATGCACAATCTGCTGCATGCCTGCCTTGCGTATGCCGGATACCTGAAGGGCTGCGAATACATCTGGGAAGCGCTTGGGGACGGAGATATAAAAAAGGTTCTTAACGGAGTGATGAACGAAGCAAAATCGGCTCTTACGAAAAAGCATCATTTTGAAACTCCGGAAATTGAAAATTACATATCCGACCTCATCAAAAGGTTCGGCAATAAACTGCTGGGCGACACTGTTTACAGGGTAGGCCGCGACCCCCTGAGGAAAATAGGGGCGAACGACAGGATAGCGGGTGCGATAAAACTCTGCCTTTCCAATAATGTTTTCCCCGAAAATATCTGTTTTGTGATGGCCTGCTGTTTATGTTATAATTATCCGGATGATTTAAAGGCGGTTGAGCTGCAGGAGATTTTAAAGGGGAAAGGGGTTGCTTTTGTGCTTAAGGAAATCTCCGGCCTTAATCAAGAAGACATACTGAACAGGATAACAGAGGATTATAATGGCATCCAGAATGAAAGCGGCGGTTTTAAAAAAGCCGGAGGAACTTTCCGTAGAAGAGATTTCAATACCCTCTCCGGCAGACAATGAACTCCTCCTTAAAGTCCATGCCTGCGCCATCTGCGGGACGGACATCAAGGTTTTCCACCACGGACACAAGCACATCGTTTTTCCCAGAATAACCGGCCATGAGCTGAGCGGCACCGTTGCGGCCTCAGGCAAAAACGTAAAAGAATTCAGGGAAGGCGACAACGTTGCGGTTGCACCGGCAATCCCCTGCGGCAGGTGTTATTACTGCCGGAAGGGTTACCAGTCCATGTGCGACAACCTCAAAGCGATAGGCTACCACTACAACGGAGGTTTCGCCGAATACATGGTTGTTCCGGAAGACGCTGTGCGCAACGGCTGCGTCAATAAAATTCCGGGGGGAGTTTCTTTTGAAGAAGCGTCAATAGCGGAGCCTCTCGCCTGCGTTATAAACGGCCAGTCCTTGAGCCGTGTAGAGGTGGGAGATACCGTGCTTATTCTCGGCGCAGGGCCGATAGGATGTTTCCACGCCGAATTTGCGGCGTGTACGGGCGCAGGCAGGGTGATACTCGCCGACATCTCTCCCGAACGCATTAAAATGGCGCAGTTCACGGGAAGCATTCTTGTGGATACGAGCAAAAACGACATAAAGAAAATCGTTGCGGAACTTACCGGAGGCCGGATGGCCGACAGGGTTATAGTTGCGGTGGGAATCCCGCAGCCGCAGGAACAGGCGCTGGAGCTTGTGGCAAAGAGAGGGTCGGTAAATTACTTCGGAGGGCTCCCGAAAGAAAAACCGTTCATAAATTTCAACAGCAACCTCCTTCATTACGGGGAATTTTTCGTTACCGGCACGCACGGTTCAAATCCAATACACAATAAAATTGCGCTGGATTTAATCGCCGCCGGCAGGGTTCATGCAAAAAAATACATTACGCACGCTTTCGCTCTTGATAACATCGGCAAAGGTTTTGAAAAAGCGGAGAAGAAGGAAGGGCTTAAAATAATAATTAAACCGTGACAAAAAACCCCTCACCCCAACCCTCTCCCCCAAGGGGCGAGGGAAGAGGGAAGAGAAGGAAAGGAACAGGAAGAAAAATGATTATGGATAAGGAACTGGCGAAAAAACTTCTCAGGCAGATGATGGAAATAAGGCAGTTTGAAGACATGATAATGGAACTCCTCGCGAAGAATATAGCGGAAGGAGGGTCCCATCTTTACGCCGGCATGGAGGCGGTTGCGGCAGGCGTTATATCCATGCTGAAGCACGACGACTACATCACCAGCACGCACAGGGGGCACGGACATGCCGTCGCCAAAGACGGCGACCTTAAGGCGCTTATGGCAGAGATACTCGGAAAGAAAACTGGCGTATGCAAAGGAAAAGGCGGGTCTCTGCACCTTGCGGACGTGTCAAAGGGCAACCTCGGCGCAAACGGGATTGTCGCGGGAAGCCTCGGCATAGCAACAGGCGCCGGGTTGTCCATGAAGTTGAAAAAAACCGGGCAGATTGTCGTATGCTTTTTCGGGGACGGAGCGAGCAACAACGGCATCTTTTTTGAATGCTTGAACATGGCGTCGCTATGGAAGCTTCCGGTTGTTTACGTCTGCGAAAACAACCTTTACGGGATGAGCGTATCGGTAAAGAGGGCAAGCGCCGTGGAAGACCTTTCAAAGAAAGCGCTCGCTTTTGACATCCCATCAGAAACGGTTGACGGACAGGATGTCCTCGCAGTCAGGGAGGCCGCGGGGAAATGGATTGAACAAGCAAGAAGCGGAAAAGGCCCGAGCTTCATAGTTGCAAACACCTACAGATACTACGGCCACAGCAGAAGCGACACAAGGGCTTACAGGACGAGGGAAGAGGAGAAATTCTGGCGTGAGCGCGACCCTATAAAGATTTTCTCGGGAAGGATGGAGGAGCAGGGGGTTCTCACCGCGGAGGAAATCAAAGAAGTTGAGGAATTTGTCGCAAAGGAGATGGAAGAAGCGGTTGACTATGCGATGAAGAGCCCTTATCCGGAACCGGAAGAATTATACACGGATTTGTACGTATAAAAAAGACTAAAAGCTTTTAACTAAACGCTAGACGCTATACGCTGTTTCAAGAGAGAGGAGAAGAATGCGAGAGATAACTTACAGGCAGGCGCTTAATGAAGCGCTTATCGAAGAGATGGAAAGAGACCCGGATGTTTTTCTTCTGGGAGAGGATATCGCAGTTTACGGGGGAGCTTACGGCGTAACCGCAGACCTCTGGAAAAAATACGGCGATGAAAGAGTGCTTGACACGCCGATTTCTGAAAACGCAATAGTGGGCGTGGGGCTCGGAGCGGCTTTAACCGGCATGAGGCCGGTGGCGGAAATAATGTACATTGACTTTATCGGCTTATGCTTGGAACAATTGAACAATCAGGTTGCGAAGATACGTTATATGTTCGGAGGCAAGTGCACAGTTCCCCTCACCATAAGAACGGAAGGCGGAGCGGGAAGGACGCTCGGAGCGCATCATTCCCAGTCGCTAGAGTCATGGCTGATACACATCCCCGGCATAAAGGTTGTGATGCCGGCGACGCCTTACGACGCAAAGGGCCTTCTTAAAAGCTCCATAAGGGAGAATAACCCCGTCGTGTTCATTGAGCATAAGATGCTTTATAACGCCAAAGGCGGCGTTCCGGAAGGGGAATATACAATACCCATAGGCGCGGCGGAGATAAAGAGGGAAGGTTCAGACGTAACTCTTATAACATATTCAAAAATGCTTTTCGCCTGCATGGAAGCCGCAAACATCCTTGAAAAGGAAGGCATTTCCGCGGAAATAGTCGACCTGCGCACCCTTCTGCCCATGGACATGGATACCGTCATAAAATCGTTAGAGAAGACAGGCAGGGCGGCAATCGTGGAAGAGGACTGCAAGACGGGCGGAACGGGAGCGGAGATAACCGCACAGATAATGGAGAAGGCCTTTGACTGGCTGGACGGGCCGGTAATAAGGGTAGCGGGAGAGGACGTCCCCATGCCCAAAAGCCCCGTGCTGGAAAAGATGGCAGTCCCGGACGTTAATAAGATATGCGCGGCGGCAAGGAAACTGATTAAGGGATAAATAAAATGATAAAAGAAATAATAATGCCCAAGCTCGGCGAGACAATGGAGGAAGGCTACATCGTTTCATGGAAGAAAAACGAAGGCGACAAGGTTGAAAAGGGCGACGTGCTTTTTGAGGTTATGAGCGACAAAACCAATTTTGAGGTTGAGGCCCTGCACGACGGATACCTTATCAGGAAGCTATACGAACCGTCCGAAGAGCCCATACCCGTAACAACGGTCATCGGATATACTTCGGATAATCCCGAAGAAAAAGCGCCCGATGCGGCAACCGCGGCGGAGGCGTTGAAACCGGAAGTAAAAAAAGAGGAGCCGCAGGCTGAAGGAGGCATCCCTCCTTCTCCAAAAGAAGGCGAATCGGAAATGACAGGAAGGGTAAAAGCAAGCCCTCTGGCAAAGAAAACTGCGCAGGAAGCGGGCATAGACATTTCGCTTGTCGCAGGTTCGGGACCCGGCGGAAGGATTGAAAAAAAGGACGTGCTGGAATATATGGAGGCAAAGGGAGTACAGGGAAAGGCGGCTGAAAGCGCAGAATACACCATCCATGAATGGACGCCCCTTAGAAAAATCATTGCAAAAAGGCTTGCCGAGAGCAAAAGGGAGATACCGCATTACTACTTCCAGGGCAAGTTCATCAGCGACGGAATAGTCAATATAAGGGAGCAGAAGAAAAAGCAGGGCGTTGAACTCACCTACACCGATTTCCTTATATTCACCGCCGCAAGGGCGATAAAGGAATACCCTCTGATAAACGCCCGCCTTATCAACGGTGAAATACGGGTTTACCAGGCAGTCGGCATCGGGCTTGCAGTATCTGTGGAGCAGGGGCTCGTGGTGCCGGTTTTAAGGGACTGCGAAAAGAAGGATATCGCTCAAATAAGCGAGGAGCGGAAAAGAATCGTTGAAAAAGCGCGCGCAAACAGGCTGTCTGAAGAAGACATGAAAAACGCCGGGTTTGTAATATCCAATCTCGGCATGTACGGAGTGGAAAATTTTCAGCCTATAATCAGCCCTCCGGGAACGGCAATCATGGGCGTAGGGAAGCTCGGGAAGGAGATGGCCGTCATTGGAGATAAACCCGAGGTGAAATGGATAACCAGCGTTTCGTTCTCCTTCGACCACAGGGTGATTGACGGCTCTTATGCGGGATTGTTTTACAAACGCTTCAAGGAACTTTTTGAAAACCCGGCAATAATTTGAAACGGAGGGCGGAAGCGGAGCAAGATGCTTGAGAAAATAAAAGAAGACGTGAAAACGGTCTTTGAAAAAGACCCTGCGGCAAGAAACATCTTTGAGGTGCTTACGTCCTATCCCGGACTTCACGCACTCTTCATGCACAGGGTTGCCCATGCCTTATGGGTTAGGGGAGACAAGAACATCGCGCGATTTTTTTCACATATAAACAGGATGCTGACCGGAATAGAGATACACCCGGGAGCAAAAATAGGCCGGAGGTTTTTCATCGACCACGGAATGGGCGTTGTGATAGGAGAGACGGCAGAAATCGGCGACGGGGTACTCCTTTACCAGGGGGTAGTGCTGGGCGGGACGTCAACGGAGAAAAAAAAGAGGCACCCGACGATAGAAGACAACGTGGTTATAGGAGCGGGCGCGGTGGTTCTCGGCGCAATAACGCTGGGTAAAGACTCAAAAATAGGGGCCGGCTCGGTCGTCATAAAAGACGTGCCTCCCTGCGCAACGGTAGTGGGAGTTCCGGGCAGGATAGTCGGGGAATACAAAAGGGAGAAGATAGACCTCGACCATGCAAAACTGCCGGACCCGATTGCAGATGCCCTAAGGATGATTCTGGAAGAGCAGGAAAAACTTGAACAGCGTATTCTAACCATAGAAAGCATGGAAGGCCTGCGCTGCAAGATAGACGAGTATTTCGAGAAAAAGAAAAAGGAGATAGCAAAAATATTTCCGTTAAATTCAGAAACAAGGGGGGAGAATGAGAAAAAGATATAATATCTGCGCCTGTCTTTTATTTCTTCTTTGCACCTGTCTGTATTGTGACCAGGTAACTCAATACCACTACGTAAAGCAGGGTGAAAACCTTTCTTCCATTGCAAGAAAATATAATACTACGTCGAGTAACATCAAGAAGCTTAACAATCTCAAATCCTCCGTGATATACCCTAAACAAAAACTTGCGGTAAAAAAGGTTTTAACTCAACAGGCAAGGACGGAAACCCTGTCTGCGTCAGGCGGCGCAAAATGGGGATACGACACAACCTTCCATACTGTGAAAAAAGGCGATACGCTATCGGGACTCAGCAGAAAATACGGCGTTTCAATTTCCGCCATCAAAAAAGCCAATAACCTGCGCAGCAGCAATATAGTTATCGGGCGCACGCTGAAGATAAACACGCCCCGCAGGATGCCCGACATAGACGCTCCCAAGCCAATCATGGGCGAACTTTCCGAGAAGATTTACCATAAGATACAAAAGGGGGATACCCTTGAAGCGCTGGCTAAGAAATACAACACCTCCCCGGAGCACCTTAAAGAAGCAAACCTGCTTTCCGATTCGGATATAAAGGAAGGGCAGATGATAGTAATCCCTTCTCTTCCGGTTTCGGATAACAGCGCATCGGAGTCCAACATCCATCAGGAGGCAAAACTGCGGGACGCTCTTCTCAAGGAATCTTTCTCTTTTCTTGACATGCCCTACAGATTGGGAGGGGCTGGCAGCACGTCCATTGACTGCTCCACGCTTACGAAACTGGTTTACAAGAGTATAGGCATCAGCCTGCCCAACACGTCATTCCTGCAGTTTCAGGAAGGTGAGGCGGTTTTAAAAGAAGAGCTTTCAGAGGGCGACCTCGTCTTTTTCAACAGGAGAGGCTTCATCGGGCACGTCGGAATATACATAGGCAACGGCCTTTTTATCCACGCCAGCTCAAACGAAAAAAAGGTTACAATCGCCTCGCTTGAAAACTCATATTTCAGAAGGAACTTCGCCGGCGGGCGAAGGTATGTCCCGGCTGATGAATCGCTTCTTGCAAGGAGGTTCGGAAATGCTGTCAGCGAATAGCGGATGCAGATGGATGGAGTTTGCATGGAACGGCGTAAACGCATTGATAATGGAAAACGACCTCCTCCGGCTTGAAATACTCGTTGATAAAGGAACGGATATAGTTGAATTCTTATACAAGCCGGCCGACATTGATTTCATGTGGAGAAGCCCGATACCCGTGTATAAACCCTATTCACTGATTACCACAGCACAGGGAAAACTCGGAAACTTCATGGATTATTACCCGGGCGGATGGCAGGAGATATTTCCCAACGGCGGCGGAAACTGCGAGTATAAGGGGGCAGTCCTCGGCCTGCACGGAGAGGTTGCTCTCATGCCGTGGAAATACGCAGTGACGGAAAGCTCCCCGGACAGGCTGTCGGTCAAATTTTCCGCGGAGACTTACAGGACGCCGTTTCTTTTGGAAAAGACATTAACGATGGAAAAGAACAGCCCCTTTGTCGCCATTGACGAAAAAGTTACAAACAAGTCGGGCGAAGATATGGATTTCATATGGGGACACCACCCCGCATTCGGCAAGCCTTTCATTTCACCGGACTGCGTAATAAGAATAAAAAAAGCAACGATAGCGGTAGAGCGGGGCGACGGGATATCGTTTACAAATCTCAAGCAAACCAGGGGCGTCTGGCCCATGGCGGAAGGAGCGGACGGAAAAAACATGATTGACATAAGCATCTGCCCCGGGGAAAAAGACAACGTTTCGGAAATTATTTTCCTTTCAGGGCTTGAGGAAGGGAAATACGAAATTTTCAACAACAAGCTCGGGATAGGGTTCAAAATGGAATTTCCCGCGGAAATATTCAGGTACATCTGGTTCTGGAGAATAGGGGGAGGCAGCTACAGCTACCCGTGGTACGGACGGAATTACAACATTGCCCTTGAGCCGTTTTCAAGCCTGCCCAACCTGGCGGAAGCAGTTAAAAGGGGAGACCAGCTGAAACTGAAGCCGGGAGAAACCCTTGAGGCTTCAATAAAAGCCGGCGTAACTACAGGATAAGAAAAGCCGCCGAAGAAACGGATAAAATCAAAACTCCTCACCGTACAGGAAATACAAGTTAGCGTTCGGAGCAAGAATGGAAGAACACGAAATAGTCATAGGCCTTGAAGTGCATGCGGAACTGCTGACAGAATCAAAGATGTTCTGCGGCTGTTCGACAAAATTCGGGTCGGCCCCGAATACCCAGATTTGTCCCGTATGCGCAGGCCTGCCCGGAACCCTTCCCGTTATAAACGGGAAGGCCGTTGAGCTGGCATTGAAAGCGGCAATTGCCTTAAAATGCCGGCCCGCTTCGTTCTCGCGGTTTGCGAGAAAACATTACTTTTATCCGGATTTGCCGAAAAACTTTCAGATTTCGCAGTTCGAGGAACCGCTTGCGGAGGGAGGGTATCTTTCAATTGAGGGACGGACTATACGCATTAAGAGAATACATATGGAGGAGGACGCCGGAAAACTTCTCCACTCCGAGGATGAAGGCAGTTTTTCCTCCGTTGACCTCAACAGAAGCTGCGTACCTCTGATTGAAATCGTCACCGAGCCCGACATAAGAAGCTCCTTTGAGGCGGAAAAGTTTCTTGCAAGCATCAAAAGAATCCTTGAATACCTTGAAGTGAGCGACTGCAATATGGAGGAAGGCTCTTTGAGATGCGACGCAAACATATCGGTAAGGAAAAAAGGCGACGAAGCCTTCGGCGTAAAAACAGAGATAAAAAACATGAACTCTTTTAAAGCTGTGAGGAAGGCGCTTGACTACGAGGCGCGAAGGCAGATATCCCAGCTGAAAAAGGGAGAAAAGCTCCGGCAGGAAACAAGGCTGTGGAATGACGGCCTTCAGATTACCGAGGGGATGAGGAGCAAGGAAGAAGCGCACGATTACAGGTATTTTCCGGAACCCGACCTTGTTCCCTTTACAGTTGACAGTTCATGGACTGAAAGAATAACCGCCATGGTCGGAGAACTTCCCGTACAGAGGAAAGAACGCTTTATTAAAGATTACAGCCTTTCCGATTACGACGCAGAAGTTCTGACCGCCGGAAAGGATACCGCGGATTATTTTGAAAAGTGCGCCGCGGGCTATCCGAACCCGAAATTGCTGGCAAACTGGATTATGGGAGACATCGCCGCTCTATTGAAATCGCATAAAACGGATATCTGCGATTCACCCGTAGGGCCCGAAAGCCTTGTGCGCATAGCGTCAATGATAGAAGAGGGGAAGATAACGGGAAGCATTGTAAAAAAGGCGCTGCAGGAATCTTTTGATACCGGCATTGCCCCGGAAAAGATAATAGCCGAAAAAAATCTCGCCCAGATACATAACGAGGACAGGATAAACGCGGTTATAAAGGAGACCGTTGAAGAAAACCCGAAAGCGGTGCAGGATTACAAAAACGGAAAGGAACAGGCGGTATCCTTCCTTATAGGGCAGATAATGAGAAAGACCAGCGGGCAGGCAAACCCCGCCATACTGAAAAAGAATCTGCTGGAATATTTAAAAGAAATTAAATAAGAGGTATAATCCTAAAGATTCTGAAAGAACCGAAAAACAGGGAGGCAACTTTAATGAAGAAGAAAATGTTTTTAACTGCCGCAGGCATAATTGCTATCGCCGTCATAATAGGCGGCGACGCAAGGGTTTCCCAGGCGCGAAGGCAGGAGGAAGAAATCTATCGGAACATTGAGCTTTTCATCGATGCGATGAAAATCGTGCAGAACCAGTACATAGAGCCGGTGGAAAACAAAGAGCTTGTTTACGGCGCAATGAAAGGCATGCTTAATTCGCTCGACCCTTACAGTTCTTTTCTTGAACCCGACCTGACGCAGGAATTGCACATAGAGACGAAAGGTGAATTTCACGGCGTGGGCATGGAAATAGGCCTGAAGGACGAGGTGATAACGGTTATAAGCCCCATAGAGGAAACCCCCGCATGGAACGCCGGCATAAAGTCAGGGGATAAAATAATAGAGATTGACGGCGCTTCAACAAAGGGGTTCACAACATTTGAAGCCGCCCAGAAACTCCGGGGGAAAAAAGGAACCGAGGTTACAATAAGCATCCTGCGGGCCGGCGCGGCGGAACTTAAGAAAATCACTCTTGTCAGGGATGTTATAAAAGTAAAATCAATAAGAGAGAAAGACATTGACGGCAATCTCGCTTATGTAAGGATAAGGGATTTTCAGGAGAGGACGGCGGCAGACCTCTCGTCTATGCTTCAGAGCCTGAATAAAAGAAGCGTTGAAGGGCTTGTTCTCGACTTGAGGAATAACCCGGGCGGACTTCTGTCATCCGCCATCGAGGTCAGTGAATTATTCCTGCCGAGGGGAAAACTTATAGTTTATACCCAGGGCAGGGAGGAAAGCGACAGGAATACCTTCAACAGCAGGAAAACTCCCGTATGGACCAAACCGGTAGTTTTAATCACAAACGAGGGAAGCGCAAGCGCATCGGAAATAGTCGTGGGAGCGCTGAAAGACAACCTGAAGGAAACAACATCGGTGGGAGAAAAAAGCTTCGGCAAGGGGTCCGTTCAAAACCTCATCCCTCTTAAAGACGGGTCATCCCTTAAGTTGACGATAGCGCATTATTACACGCCTTCGGGAGTATGCATTGAGGGCAAGGGCATTGAACCTGACATAAAGATTAAAATGCCCGAAGATTCAATAATATTGCCGGGAGACCCCGGAGACCTGCAGTTTGAGAAAGCCGTGGAAGTCCTGAAAGAAAAGGTGTTAAACAACAATGTCTAAAAAAAACAGGTTCTCTGAAGGGCGGAATCCGTCTCCGTTTCTGCCACTCGCGCTTTTTTTTATACTGTGCATACTGCTTGCGGTAACGGGGATAATGAGGG